>LBSF01000001.1 GCA_000991805.1 candidate division WS6 bacterium GW2011_GWC2_36_7
AACCATTTCATTTCTAATGGTTGCGGAGCTTACGCCAAGGTGGTATTTTTCAACCAATGACAATGATCCGACCTCTTCGGCATCTCCCATAAATTCTTTTATTATGGCCATGAGTATGGCTTTTTGTCTTTCTGTTATATCCACTTTAGCAGATACTAAGGTTAGGTGCTAAAGTATATGGTAAGAAATATAGAACGTCAAGGGGTGTCTACTCCGAGCCAGGCTATAGCCTCTCCTTAGTTCAGAAAAAGTTAATCTGTTAGAAAGCTTTCTACTAGGTTGTTTTAGTCTAAATAGCCAAAAACTATTCGAGAATATTTCCTACTTTAAATATGTGAGACACAAAAAGACAATAACCAATACCGCCTCAGAAAACATGAATAAACTTAGAATCAAGGCCAGGCTAAAGCCAGGCCTGTAAATATTGTCAAAACCCCTATTCTTTGATATACTCCTACTCATCATGGAAACAATAACACTAGAAAAAAGAACTGTCTTAGGAAAGAAAAATCGAGATCTTCTCGCTCAAGGCTTTATCCCTGCAGTTATATATAATGCAAAAGGTGAATCTACAAACGTACAGGTTGATGCATCAGCAGGTAAGAAACTAGTCAAAGTAGCAACATCAACAACAATCTTTGAAGCAAAACAAGATGATAAATCATCCAAGGTATTGATTAAAGATGTAGACTTAAATCCTGTTACAGACGTAATTAGACATATCTCATTCTTTGAAATTGATGAAAACAAAGAGATGGTCTTCTCAATTCCTTTCGAAATCATTGGTATATCTCCAGCAGTTAAGAACAATCTAGGTATTTTGGTTAAGGTACTCGCAGATATCGATGTAAGATGTAAGTTAGCTGATCTTGTTCCTTCAATCACAGTTGATATCTCAAGCTTAGATCATCCAGGTCAAATAGTTGGTGTACATGATATTAAACTTCCAGAAGGTATGGAATTGATGAACAAGGATCTTGAGCAAGCTACAATTGTAACTATAACTGAAATTCAGAAAGAGGAAGAAGTTGTTGTTGCAGCACCAGTTGAAGGTGAGACTGCAGAAGGTGAAACTCCTGCGGAAGCAACTCCAGAAGAAGAAAAAGAAAAATAGTCTTTCCCAATCCCATATAAACCTATATAATTACCTATGATTAGTGTAATTATTACCTCATTCAAAGAACCAAAAACTATTGGCAGATGTATTAAATGCATAGCAGATAGAAAGTATTCAGGTATAACTTCCCCTTTTGAAATTATCCAAGTCTCTCCAGACGAATTAACACTAAAAGCCGGTAAGAAAGAGGCCAATATTCTTGGTCTATCCAAGCGTGAATATCGCCATATCATAGATCCGCATAAAGGAAAACCAACGGCATTAAAGATGGCTTTAGAAAAAGCTAAAGGTGAAATCATAATCCTTACTGATGGGGATACATATTTTGAAGAAAATGCCGTAGCAGAATTAACCAAACCTTTTGAAAATGAGACTGTAGGAGGGGTTAGTGGTAGACCAAAGTCTCAAGATGAGAAGAATAATGCCTTTGGATACTGGGGTCACCTGCTCTCTGACGCTGCAGACCACAGGAGAAGCCGTACAATGGTCCAAATCAATGAGAAAGACTATTATATTAGTGAGAACACCTTCTTTCCTATGAGTGGATATATTATGGCTATTAGGAACCTCAAATTTGATATTCCTGTGAATGTGCTTTCTGATGATGCATATATTTCATATACCTTAAGGAATATGGATATGAATATTGCATATGCTCCCAAAGCGGTCTGTTATGTTAAATATCCTACTAATTTAAAAGACTATTACAAACAGAAGGTCCGATCTATTGGTGGGTTTAAACAGTTAGAAAGGTTTGATGTATTTAAAAAGGACAAACAGAGTAGAAGTTTTTTTATTGAACTCCCCTATGCTTTTTATGTCTTTAAATATGCTAAAAACTTTAATGAATTTATATGGTCCATATGCCTATTCCCAATACGATTGATTACATGGATAAAGATATTGTGGGAAAGAGTGATATTAAGGAAAGATATGGGCAAAAATGGTTGGGAGAGAATAGAGAGTACAAAGTAGTCCCCTACTCTTTTCTTCCAATTTTATAACCTCAGGCAGAATATTATGTATAGATAAAAAAAGAGGACCTTTCGGTCCCCTTTCAATTTCAAATCAAAGTTGATTAGACTACCATCTGAAATGTGCAAATGCTTTATTAGCTTCTGCCATTCTTTCAGTATCGATCTTCTTCTTCATTGCATCACCCTCTCCACCAAATGCTGATACTAATTCATCCATAAGAATAACATCAAAGTTCTTACCAGATTTCTTTCTAGCACTATCTACAACCCATCTTACTGACAATGTTTCCTGTCTTCTAGGAGATACTGGCATTGGGACAGAATAGTTAGCACCACCTACTCTTCTAGCTTTAATTTCTAATGCAGGTCTGATGTTATCGATAGCCTTGTTGAAGAATGCGTTAACATCCTCTTCCTTAACTCTCTTTGCACCATTCTCCAAAGCCGAATATACTAAATCCTCTGCTGTAGATTTCTTACCATCTTGCATTACCTTGTTTATTAATCTGGAGATTACGATATTACCGTATTTCTTGTCTCCAATCTGTATTTTCTTTTTAGCTCTATGTCCTCTACTCATAATTACTTATTATTAATTAAATCTATTCGGAATCTTTACTTCCTTTAGCACCGTACTTTGATCTAGCTTTCTTTCTGCCTTGTACACCTGCTGTATCATACTTACCTCTTACTACGATGTATTTAACACCTGGGAGGTCCCTCTTCCTACCTGCTTTAATCAAGACAACTGAGTGTTCCTGCAAGTTATGTCCTTCTCCTGGTATGTAAGCTAAAACTTCCATTCCATTAGAAAGTCGAACCTTTGTTATTTTTCTTAACGCTGAGTTAGGTTTCTTAGGTGTCATTGTTCTAACCTGTAAACACACCCCTCTTTTAAAAGGATTGCTCTCTCTTGCATATCTATTTTTCAAAGGATTGAAGTTTGTTGCTAATGCAATGTACTTCGTCTTCTGAGTTTTAGATTTCCTAGGTTTTCTTATTAATTGGTTTATTGTTGGCATGGTCGGTATTATATAACAAATTCAACTAAAAATTAAGCTCTTCCAAATTTCTTATGTCTGGAACTGCTGCGCTCTCACCTGCAGGGATCAACCTACCGATGATTACATTTTCTTTCATTCCTCTCAAGAAGTCCGTCTTACCGAGGATTGCGTTACTTGTCAAAACTCTGACTTGCTCCTGGAAGGAGACTGCAGACAAGAAACTTTCGGTATTTAAGGATGAGGTTTTTATACCTAACATTCTTGGGATTACTAAAGCTTTATTCTTTCCTTGGTCAGAAACAAGACTATTCTTTGCTTCTGCTAAGAACCTATTCACTAATGAACCTACTAAGTAATCGGTATCTCCAGAGTCAACAACTTTTCCAAGTCTTGCCATCTGCCTTAAGATTATCTCAATATGTAAGTCATCAATTGGGACACCCTGTTCATTGAACACCTTCTGTACTCCATCAAGGATATACTTCTGTGCAGTCAATATGTCAGCTGTATCTGCCAATTTCTTTGGGTCTATTGAGCCTTCAGTTAACTGTTGACCTGCTTTTACACTATCTCCGTCTTGTATGAGAACAGTTATTCCTGGGAGTACTGTTACAACTTCCTCGGCTTTTGCTCTTCCCTCAAGTGTTAAGATTCCACTATCGATTGTAACTTTTCCATCAAATGGAGCTTGCTTTTCAACTTCATCAACATCTATGAACATCAATTGACCTGCTTTTAATTCTGCACCATCTTCAACGATTACTTTCTTTGCCTTAGAGATTACATAGTATCTAGGTAATTTCTTTTCTCCAACGATTGTAATTGTTGCAGATTCATCTTCAGCAATATCAACATGTGCTTTTCCTGTTAAGGAAGATATATCGGCTTCAGCCTTAGGTGTTCTAGCTTCAAACAATTCTTCAATTCTTGGAAGACCCTGTGTGATATCGACCTTAGCAACACCACCCTTATGGAAAGTCTGCATAGTCATCTGTGTACCTGGTTCTCCGATTGATTGAGCTGCAATTACACCAACTGCTTTACCCATTTCTACTTCCATTCCATTTTCCAAGTTCAATCCGTAACACTTCTTACAAAGTCCAAGTGGAGATGTACATAGCATTGGAGATCTTACAAAGACTTCCTCTACCTTAGATTCATCTATCAATTTTGCAATTGCTTTTGTGATCGATTCATTCTTCTGTGCTATTACTTTTCCATCAATTTCAACATCTTTGGCCAATGTTCTTCCAAAAAGTCTATCTGTGTAAGAGATTCTTCTATCATCAGATCTACTCATGATCATACCTTCTCCCTCATATCCACAATCATCTTCTCTGATGATTACATCATGAGCTACCTCAACCAATTTTCTAGTTAAGTAACCAGAAGATGAAGTCTTAAGGGATCTATCTGCAATACCTTTTCTACCACCATTTGCAGCTACAAAGTATTCAAATGCTCCAAGACCATCTCTATAGTTGCTTTTAATAGGCATTGGCACCCAGTTACCTCTTGAGTCTCTAACAACACCCTTGATAGTCAAAACCTGTCTTGCCTGGATCTTACCACCATTTGCACCAGATTCTACCATCTCATATACAGAGTTGTGTTTGTCTAACTTTGTCCATGCCTCATCTGCTAATTCGTTTGCGAAGTCATCCCACATAGTTGTGGAAATGTTAATCTTCTCGCTCTTTGTCATCAAACCTTGCAAGTAGTTCTCTTGCAACTGTTCATCCTTCTCTTCCATCTTCTTCAACTCACTATCAAGATTGAAATCAAGATTACAATCTTCCATTGCGAATGAGAATCCAAGATCTGTTGCATATTTGAATCCCAACAACTTCATATTGTCTAAAAGTTCT
This sequence comes from candidate division WS6 bacterium GW2011_GWC2_36_7, assembly GCA_000991805.1. Classification (GTDB taxonomy): domain Bacteria; phylum Patescibacteriota; class Dojkabacteria; order SC72; family SC72; genus UBA12078. The sequence goes on from LBSF01000001.1 coordinate 4,967, forward strand.
ACGACAACTTCCATTGGCTTGGTATTCTTAATATCATCAATGATCGTATTAACAGTTTTATTGTTTACTCTTTCGTTTACAAAATGGTAATCCTCAGGAAGGATGGTGTTGAAGATCACTCGTCCAACAGAAGTTTTAATATCCTCACCCTTGATTCTCACAAGTATTTCTTCATTGATATCTATTACGACATCTCTCTCATATGCTCTGATTGCATCTGCAGCACTTGAGTATATCTTTGGTTTTTTACTTTCATACAGATCGGTCATTAGGTAGAAACCTAACAACATATCCTTTGCAGGACTTGCCAATATCTGACCGTTAGAGATATTGATAATGTTCTTTGAGGACATCATTTCTCTTTCAGCTTCATTTCTTGCTTCCTCAGTTAAGAGGATATGTACTGCCATTTGGTCTCCATCGAAGTCTGCATTGAATGCTTTACATACTAATGGGTGGATTCTGATTGCTTCTCCTTCTACCAACTTAGGGTAAAATGCTTGTACACTATATTTGTGTAAAGTTGGAGCACGATTTAGTAATACAGGTTTGTTCTTGATTACTTCTTCTAAGAGATCCCATATGATATCTTCTTGCTCTTCAATCATTTCTTTAGCCATTCTAATATTTGGAGCTATCTCTCGATCCAGCAATTTTGCAATTACGAATGGTTTGAACATTTCCAATGCTACTGATTTTGGTAAGCCACACTGGTCAAATTTCAAACTTGGATCTCCATCAATAACAGCACGACCTGAGTAGTCAACACGTTTTCCTAGTAAGTTCTTTCTAAACAATCCCTTCTTACCTCTAAGATCATCCGTTAATGACTGATATGGTAATCGCTTGTTGTTCATCATAGCCTTTGAAGGTCTATGTGAGTTATCTATTAATGCATCGACAGATTCCTGCAACATTCTCTTTTCATTTCTCAAGATAACGTCAGGAGCACCGATCTCTATCAATCTTCTCAATCTATTATTTCTGTTGATAATTCTTCTGTATAAGTCATTTAAGTCTGATGTAGCAAATTTACCACCTGATAGAGGAATAATAGGTCTGAGTTCTGGAGGAAGTACAGGAAGGATATCAATAATCATCCAACTTGGATCGATTGTATTCTTCTTGAATCCTTCAAGATACTGAATTCTTACAATTGTAGCAGCCTTCTTCTCACCTTTTTCCTTTTCAACAGCTTTTCTTAATTTCTTAATTTCCTTTTCAATATCCATATTTTGGAGCATTTTCTTAACAGCTTCTGCACCCATTAATGCTTCGAAGAAAAGAAGGTCTCTTTCTTCGAGATTCATGTACTCATCTTCGCTCAAGACTGTCCCTACTTTCAATTTTTCAATTGTTTGGAATACTTTTATGTAGAATGCATCTAATTGCTCTTCTTTTTCGGCATATACTTTTCTTACCTTTGCTAATGCTTGATTTCTCTTATGTTCTAATTGACTCAATTTGAATTCATTAGACTTCTCTTTTCCTTTCTTGGTTTCTTTAATGTTTTCAGTAAACATTTCTTCTGTAGCTTTTAACTCTACTTCTAGTTCTGTATTCAAAGCTTCTATTTCTTGTTTCTGTAACTCTTCTGCCTTTGCAACAATTTCAACCTTCTTATCTTTATCTACCTCAGTTACCATATACCTAGTGTAGTATATGACGGAGAGTAATTTTTTATGTGAGATGTTTAAAACAATAGACATCTTGTTTGGGATTCCATATGCAAACCATACGTGTGCAACAGGTACTGATAATTCAATATGGCCCATTCTTTCTCTTCTTACATCAGAGGTTGTGACCTCTACTCCACACTTATCACAAACAATCCCCTTATATCTGATCTTTTTGTACTTACCACAGTAACATTCATAGTTCTTGGTAGGGCCAAAAATCTTCTCACAGAAGAGACCATCTGGTTCTGCTCTAAAAGTTCTGTAGTTTATTGTCTCTGCTTTTGTTACTTCACCATATGACCAATCTAAGATCTGGTCAGATGAAGCTAATGTCAATCTTAAGACATCAAAGTCTTTTAATCCTTGTCTATTATTTTGCTTCTTCATTTGTTACCTCCTCAACTTCTCTCGAAGAATTATTTGAAATTAAGTCTAAGTTTAAGCAAAGTGCATTTAACTCTTTGATTAATACTTTGAATGACTCTGGTATGTTTACATTCTCTATCTTGTCCCCATGGATGATAGCTTTGTAAGCTGCAGATCTTCCTTTAATGTCATCTGATTTGATTGTCAACATCTCCTGTAGAGCATAAGGTGCACTATGTGCTTCTAATGCCCATACTTCCATTTCTCCGAATCTTTGTCCACCCATTTGTGCTTTTCCGCCAAGTGGCTGTTGAGAAACTGCAGTGTATGGTCCTGTAGATCTAGCATGTACTTTCTCATCTGCAATATGGTGTAATTTCAATACATATTTGATACCAACAGTAATCTTGTTTGGGAACATCTTACCTGTTCTTCCATCAAACAAATCTACTTTCTGAATCATTTCTTTACCTTGCTTTGCCAACTCTTGCTTCAACCATTCTAAGTTTTCACCTTCGAAGATTGGGAATGCTAATTTCTCATTCAACATCTTCGCATATTTACCAAAGTGAATCTCTGCTGCCTGACCCATGTTCATTCTTTTTAGGAATGTTGGTGTCAAAACAATATCAACAGGTTCACCATCTTCAGTAAATGGCATATCTTCAATAGGTCTAATAGCTGCAATTGTATTTTTGTCTCCGTGTCTTCCTGCAATCTTATCTCCGAAGTCTACTTTCTTTGTATCTGCTACCCATACCTTTACTTCATGTAATACTCCTGGTTGTAATTTATCACCTTGGTCTGCGGAAAGAATCTGGCTTCTGATTACGATGCCTTCTTCACCGTGAGGCATTCTGAGTGAGGTATCTCTAACATCACTTGCAGACTCTCCGAAGATTGCTCTAAGTAATCTCTCTTCTGCTGTTAATTCTTTTTCACCTCTTGGTGCGACTACACCTACGAGAATATCTCCCGCTTTGACTTTGACACCAGTTCTAACAATACCTTGCATATCCAACTTCTGTAGAATTCTGTCATTTACATGAGGAATATCTGCAGTTATTGTTTCTGCTCCTAATTCAGTATCTCTAACTTGAACGGTATGCTCTCTGACGTGTATGGAGGTAAGTAAATCATCTCTAACTATTCTTTCAGAAATGATTACAGAGTCCTCATAGTTATATCCTTCGTAGAACATCAATGCTGCTTTCAAGTTTATACCTAGTGACAATTCACCATTGATCATTGTAGGACCATCAACGATAGCATCACCTTTTTTGAATGTATCCCCAACATTAAGAATAGGTTTCTGTGTGAAGCATGTATTGTCATTACTTCTGTAGAATGAGATCAGATCATAGTCTCTGAGACCCAATTTCTTGTATTTGATAGATACTTTTTTACCATCAACATAGTAAACCTCTCCATCATCTTCAGCAAAGACACCCCATGAGGATTGTCTTGCAACTGTCTCTTCCATTCCTGTGCCAATTAATGGGCTCTCTTGTTTAATCAAAGGAACAGCCTGTCTTTGCTGGTTAGCACCTGTTAAAGCTCTCATTGCATCATTGTGTGACACAAATGGAACCAATGCCATACCTAAACCTGCTTGCTGACCTGCGAGTACATCTACGAAATCAACTGCACTAACATCTTCCAATACAAAGTCACCTTTGTGTCTTACTGGTACTAATTTATCTGTAATATTTCCCTGTTCATCGGTACCGACAGTTGCAGAAGAGATATAGAATCCTTCTTCATCCATAGCATCAAAATAAACAACCTCATCAGAGATGAAGGATTTTACTTTAACTTCTTTTATTTCTTTTACTGCAGAGATCTTCTCTGCCAAAGCCTTATCTATTGTAGTATCAGCTTTTGCAATTGTTTTCTTTCCAGACATAAGATCTTCAGAAAGAATTCTTCCTTCTAAAACTGCTTTATTGTTCTTAACAACTTTCAATACTCTTCTGTATGGTGCTTCTAAGAACCCAAATTCATTGATTCTAGCCAACATTGCAAGCTGTGTAACAACACCAATGTTTGCACTCTCTGGACTGGTTACTGGGTCAAACTTTGAGTAATGTGAGTTATGGACTTCACGAATTGAGAAAGTTGCTCTCTCTTTTGTGATACCACCAGGACCACCTGCCGTTACTTTTCTCTTATTCTCTAATTCTGAAAGGATATTGGTCTGATCCATGAAGCTTGATAGTGCATTTGCTCCGAAGAATGATTGAATGGAAGCTGCAATTGGTTTGGTTCCAACTAACATAGAAGGAGTAACCTTAGCATCTTGACCATACAAACTCATCTTATCCTTAATATTCTTTTCTAATCTTCCAATACCTGCAATTAACTGTCTTTCTAAAATTTCACCAACACTTCTGATTCTTCTGTTACACAAGTGATCAATATCATCAGCAGGAATTACTCCATTATTTGTCTGGATTAATCTCTTAACAATCAAAATGATATCTTTCGGGTAAAGCATAACTTCATCAGGATTATTGATGTCATATGATGTACCTAATTTTCTGTTTAACTGGTATCTACCAATCTTGCCAAGGTTAAACTTTCTTACATTGAAGAAGTTACTCTTGATATATTTCTCAGCACTATCAATAGTGACTGATTCATCAGGTCTTAACTTGTTGTAAATACTGATTACTGCTTCTTCCTTACTCTTTGTGAAATCTCTAGCTAATGTTGCTTCAATATATTTATTCTCTTCATCTGTATCTACATCTGCGAATAATTTTCTAATTTCATCATCTGTTTCCCATCCGAAGACTCTTAGAAGTTCTGTAATCAAAACCTTAGGTCTCTTAGGTAAAACTCTCATTGAAATAACATTGTGTCTGTTAGTATCGATTTCATACCATGGACCCATTCCAGGCATCAATCTAACTTTATGCAATGTTCTGTATGGTAATTTTTCGTCTACTTCGTACAAAACACCCTCAGCTCTAACGATTTGATGTGTAACAACTCTTCTAACACCATTAAATACAAACACACCATCTTCAGTCATAATTGGGAGATCAGCAATGAAAATTTCTTGCTCCTTAATCTCTCCAGTCTTGTTGTTTAAAAGTTGAACCTTAGCATATACAGGAACTTCGTAAGAAAGACCCTTTGCAATGGCTTCTTCAACTGTTCTGTATGACTTTCCAAATCTAAAATCTTTAAATTCCAAAGTCCACATTTTCTCCATAGTATCCTTAACAGGATTAATCTTGGTGAAAAGTCTTTGGAACCCACTGGCATAGAAATCATTAAACGAAGCATTTTGAGCTTCAATTAGACTTGGGAAATCTGTACCAGAGGAATACCCTAGTCCCAAATCTATTCTCCCGGACCTATTGCTTTGAGGTTTGATCATAAGACGATATTTTAGTAATGTTATAACATATTACTCTTGCTCTCAAGTGGCGGAATGATTCCTGCGAACCAATAATAAACCGCATTATAAAGCAAAAACTTAGGAACTCGAAGGATATTATCATATTTAATGGCATTAGTCAAAGGTTTTTAGCACCTTTTATGCTATTCACTTAAAATCCTGAGTATAGTATGGTATATATGTACTTTGTAATAATCTCAAATTTACTTTATTATATACTACAAATGCCCAGAAGAAAGAAAAAAGAACCAATTACAATTAAAAGCAGCGAAATAAAAATTCTTGTCGGAATAGCGCTTTTTTTGCTTGGACTCACCATTGGCCTCTCCCCATTCATACATCAGCAATCAGCACTTTTTGACACCATAACCCTACAGTTAGGATATTCAGCAATTTCATGGGGTATTTTACTCATATATATATCTTTCTTTTTACTAACCAAAAGTAAGCGATTCAAATCAGTAAGACAGGTTGGTGGATTGTTACTTTTCTCAGCTTGTTTAAGTACATTACTTTCCTTCTGGCAAACCGCAGATCAGCTCAATAGCTCAGATGCGCTAAGAGGTGCCGGTGGAGAATTGGGCAAAATGTTCCATTTGGCATTAAATAGTACTTTTGGAAACCTGCTAGAAATCATCATCGTCCTAGTATTTCTAGTAATTGCCTTCTCATTGATAACAGGAACAACATTGGAGCAGATACTAGAATTTGTAGAAACCCCAATTAAAGATGGAGAAAAGAAAAAATTTAGTTTCAGCAATCTCTTTGGTGGATTTAAGATAGATAGTGATGGTGAAAGAAATATCGATGGAACACAAATGAATATTCCTAATTCTGATATGGATAAAGAACCAGAGATAAGGATGTATGGTGAGGATAATAAAAAAGATGAAGAAATAGATCAGGAGCCACAGATAAAAACTCCTTCACAGGATGATGTATTTCCAGAAAGTATTCCTGATTCCCAAACTTCCACAAAAGATCTCGCAGAACCACAAAGACCACGATTTACCAACTGGATCTTCCCCAATATCGATGTATTACAAGAAGGAGAAGTACAGAAACAGGATGAAAAACTCTACAGAGCGAAAGCAACTGTAATAGAAACTACTCTTAAAAACTTTGGCATACCTGCAAAGGTTGTAGAAATTGCAGTTGGACCAACCGTTTTAAGATTCTCCTTGGCCATAACCGTAGGTATTAAAGTCTCAAGAATTAAGAATCTTAGTAATGACCTAGCTCTCGCATTGGCATCTCAATCCTCATGCGTAAGAGTCGAAGCTCCAATTCCTGGAACATCATTTGTTGGGGTGGAAATTCCAAATCCAACACCAAACTACGTATACACAAGAGATATGATAAAGAAGTTAAGACAGGAAGCTGAAAAATATGAATTACCACTAATCCTAGGAAAAGATATTACTGGAAAAACCACTATCCGAGATTTAAACAAAATCCCACATCTTTTAGTTGCAGGTGCTACTGGTACAGGTAAATCTGTAGCTATCAACTCTTTAATAACTGGGCTTTTGATGACTAAAACTCCTGATGAAGTTAAATTCATCATGATTGACCCTAAGATGGGCGTAGAAATGGCAGCATACAATGGAATTCCCCATCTGCTAAATCCTGTTATCACTGACATGGAGCTCGTAGTCAATGCTCTACAATGGACAATTGATGAGATGATGAGAAGGTATAGACAGTTGAAACAAATGCATGTTAAGAAGTTAACAGAATATAACAAGGCATTGGGATATACAGCAATGCCATATATCGTCGTAGTAATCGACGAAATGGCCGACCTTATGCTCACCTCAGGAGTAGATGTAGAAGCAAAGATTCAGAGACTCGCGCAGATGGGAAGAGCTGTTGGCGTTCACTTAATACTTGCAACCCAGAGACCAACTGTAAATGTAATCACTGGTTTAATCAAAGCTAATGTCCCAGGTAGAATGGCCTTTGCAGTAGCTACAGCTATGGATTCCAGAGTAATCCTTGATGATACAGGTGCAGAAACCTTGCTTGGAAATGGAGATATGTTGTTCAAAGACCAAAGCACACCAAAATCAATCAGAATCCAAGGGACATATACTTCTACAGAAGATAGTGAGAATGTAATAAATGCTGTTAAAGACCAAGTTACCGAAGAAGATATTGAGTATTCTGAAGATCTGGCCCAAGCGATTGAGAAAGGAAGCTCAGCAACAGGTGTTGGCAAAGGAACCTCAGAAAGAGATCCTGATTTCCCCATAGCTCTAGAAATCGTCATAAACAATCAGAAGGCATCTTCCTCATTCCTACAAAGAAAGATGAAAATTGGATACAACAAAGCGGCAAGAATTATTGACGAGCTCTATGATGCTGGCGCTATTGGCCCTCAAGACGGCAGTAAACCAAGACAAGTACTAGTTTCATCCGCTAGCCAAATTCTAAAAACCGATGACAATAGTGACGGTTTTGATGAATAAGTAGTACAATTGCCAGTATGATAACAGCAGGAGAAGTTTTAAAAAAGAAAAGAGAAACCCTCGGGCGATCAATTGAGCTTGTCTCACAAGAGACAAAAATGCAAAAAAGATTCATCACTTACATTGAGAATAATGATTTCGCACAGTTTGATTCCGAGATATTCCTTACTGGCTTCATAAAGATATATTCACAATACCTTGGGCTTGATACAGAGAAAGTCCTCGCACTCTACAGAAGAAGTAAACCACAAAAGAAGATCTCTAAGATTAAGTCTATAGAGCCACTACTAAATAGGTACAAACATCTCATATTGACTCCCAAGAGCATTATTACTATCCTTTCAGTAACATTCTTCATCCTAATTCTGGGATATATTGGATTACAGATATATCGATTCCAAAGTCCTCCTCAATTAACAATAACTACCCCAACCGATGGAAGTACCGTTTCAGAGGCAATTCTCTTCGTAGAAGGCACTACACAGCCCTCAGCGATACTAGAAATCAACACTACACTTGTTGAAATAGACACTCAGGGAAATTTTAAACAAGAGATTACCCTTAAAGAAGGAATAAACATCATTACAATCAAAGCAAAAAAGAACAGTAATAATATTCTCGAAACAGTAGAAACACGAAAAGTAACCTACAATAAACCAACACAATCAGACACCCCCGTGAAAGAAGTAAAAACTTTCAACCTTTCGGTGGAAGTCACAGATACTGCCTCATGGATCAAATTAGATATCGATGGACAAAACAAAATATCAAAAGTAGTCGAACCATCTAAACAGCAATTTGAAGTCAAAGAAAAATTTTACATAATCACAGGCAGAGCAAATAACACAACAATATCCATGAATGACGAACCATTGGCATGGAAGACAAACAGCACAACAGGTGTTGCAGAGATAACATGCACAATACTTAATGACACTTTGAATTGCGAGTAAAATTTCCCCTAGTAAGATGCTATAATCAATTAGTATATGGATGATTCTAATCAAATTGAAGATATAAAAAATAGGCTCGACATTGCCCAAGTCATCGAAAAATATGTACCCCTCAAACAAGCGGGTAAAAATTTCTCTGGTCTATGTCCATTTCATCAAGAAAAATCTCCTTCCTTCATTGTAAGTCCAGATATTCAAAGATATAAGTGTTTTGGATGTGGAGAAACTGGAGATATTTTTAACTTTGTTCAAAAGATCGAAAGCATAGACTTTCCTGAAGCATTGGAAAAACTCGCAAAGGAAGCAGGAGTTGAATTAAAACAGTTTAAAAAGAATCCAAAATATTCACAATTAGAAGAGATAAACTATCTTGCCACAAAATACTATTACAATGAGCTTAAAAGTAGTGTGACCGCAAGCAATTACATCAAGGAGAGAGGGTTTAATCAAGCCTCAATAAAACAATTTGGCATTGGCTATGCACCTAGGTATCCTAAGCTTCTCGAATATGTTAATAAACATCATCCAAAACTAACAGATAAAGAACTCATAGACTCAGGTCTATTTACCAACAAAGACGGGAAGGTAAAAGAAAAATTCTATGACCGCATAATGTTCCCAATACGTTCCTCAAAGGGTTCTGTTCTCGGTTTCTCAGGCAGAATACTTCCTGGGAATGACTACGGCCCTAAATACATGAACTCCCCAGAAACCGCTATCTTTCACAAGAAGTTTAACCTGTTTGCACAATATGAGTCTAGACAAGAAATCCGTAAGATAGACCTAGCAATACTGTGCGAGGGGCAGACCGACGTTATTTCTGCACACCAATTCGGTATCAAAAATATTGTAGCTCCGCTAGGAACAGGGCTAACCAAGGAACAACTAGAAAACCTCTCTCGCCTAAGTAAGAATGTCCTGTTTTTCTTTGATAGTGATATAGCTGGACAATCCGCAGTAATTAGAGCCTTCAAACTAGCATCAGAACTAAATCTCTATCCTTATGCAGCAAATTCTGCACCATACAAGGATATAGATGAAATGTTGCAAAAGGAACCAGATAAAATGAAACTATTAGTTGAACAAAAACAGGAAGCTTTCTCATACATATTTGAGCATTTCATAGAAGATAAGGATCTTAATAAGCCTTCAGACGTTAAAAAGATTCAAGACTTCGTAGAAGAACTACTCTCGCATGTTACAAGTGAAATCTTACAGAAATCCTACAGAATTAAGGCTGAAACTTTGGGTAAAATTAATAGAAAAAGTGACTCTGGATACCTCCCGAGCTTCGAGTCAAGCACTACCACCAACACTAAAGGCTTTCTCGTGAAAGGAAATAGTAACTTACTGGAAAAAACATATTTACAACTACTAATCTTTAGTAAAAACAGAACTGATGAAATCTTCATTCCTAGTAGATATCTTTCCTCTCCTCTTTTGAAAGAGATATATTTAACAATCAAGCATTCTAAGAAAACAGATATTGCAAATATCGTAAAACTATTCCAGGATAATGAGGAAAAAAGAGTATTCATCGAAGACATAGTTTTTCGTTCAACAGAGATAGAAGACGATATCGGTACACAGCTTACTAAATTGATCAGACGACTAAAGAAACAATATCTTACAAGACAACAGAAAGCGTTAAGTGTTAAAATAGCAATAGCAGAGGAAAGCAACAACTCCGAGAATATAGAAGAATTGCTTACCAAGATGCAACACTTAACTAAGCTTTTGAAGAATGTAACAGATGATTGAGGTCTCAAACTACGACTTTTTTGATTATGACTATTCTCAATATTGGAAAGTAAGACAATACGAGGATTCCTCCGAAAAACACCTTTTAGGAAGGATTTTTAACCGAAAGAAGGGTGCTTGGTTTATAGATATAGGTGGTTCATATGGAAGACTAACGTCTACCTACTATAACAGTTACTCAAACCCCGTTATTCTGGACTACTCATTAAGAACACTGCAAAAGAACTACGCAATAATAAAAAAGCGATTTCCCAATATAGAAATGATTGCTGCAAACGCTTACCATATGCCTTTTAGAGACAATACATATGACGGAGGACTCATGGTTAGAGTTTTACACCATATTTCAGAGCCTGGAGAGTACTACAAAGAATTAAAACGGGTTATGCATAACGATTCTAGCTATGTACAAGAGTTCGCAAACAAAGTGAATCTAAAGGCATCATTAAGAGCCATATTCCATTTGAATTTCAAATTCTTCTCAAAGGATCCATATCAACAACCCACTTCTAAGAATTTTGAAGGTACCGAAACAGGCGAAGAAGCAATATTTTTCAACTACCACCCTGCATATGTGAAAAAAGCTCTAATATCTAATGGATTTAACATAAAAAGCAAGTCTGGGTGTTCCTACCTTCGCATACCAATATTGAAGAAATTACTCGGAGACTCTCTCCTACTCAAGCTAGAATATCTCTTCCAGAAGCTACTAAAGACAACAAATCTTCCCCCAAGTGTCGTATTTGAGACAAGCTTAAAAAAGAAGACCTCAAAGCAATCCTGCACAGACAAGAATTTAAGAAAAATCCTGGTATGTCCTAAATGCTTTGGAGAGCTAACCTTTAAAGGTGATACCGCGCATTGTAGTGGTTGTAACAAAACATACGTGAAAGAAGAACATATTTGGGATTTTAGAATAGACTAATGATTAAAAAATCTCTTGGACAAAATTTCTTTGTAAATGAAAATTTGGGTGAAAAAATCATCAATTTTGTTAAAGATGAAAACCCAGAAATAATTGTAGAAATTGGCCCTGGAAGGGGATTCTTTACCCATAAGCTATCCATATTTTCTCAGCAATTAGTTCTTATTGAAAAGGATGATATCCTGGCTGAAGATTTAAAAATTTCTTTTCCGAATTCAATCGTTTTGAATCAGGACTTTTTGGATTGGAATTTTAAAGAATTAGAACAATTTAGTGGAAAGAAGATCATTTTCTATGGATCTCTTCCCTACAATATTAGTAAACCTATTATTCAGAAGATAATATCATCTGGTTTCTTTTCTAATAACTGTTATTTCATAATTCAAAAAGAGGTGGCAGAAAAATATGTATCAAAAGAACCAAATAACAATATCCTTTCGTTAAGAACACAGCTGTATGCAAAGCCAAAGAAGCTTATGGATATAAATCCAGGTGCATTTATGCCACGTCCTAAAGTAATGAGTAGCGTTATTAAGTTTTCACCAATTGAGAAACAAACAGATATTAATGAAGAAAAATTTATAAAATTCATTGAAAACTGTTTCAGATCTCCCCGAAAAACTCTTAGGAACAATCTCAAAAACATCTCTTCACGCCTACAAGATGAAGAACTTTTTAATAAACGTCCTCAAGAACTTACTCTAGAACAATATATACATATATTTACTAACTTGTCCTAGACTTTGATATAATTCAATCATGAAGCGAGCCAAAAAACAGAAAGCTCCCCAACAGGAGGAGAAACAGTTGGACCTTGGCATGAAGGATCCTTTTAAAAACAAGGTCTTGAAAATCAAGGGTAAGACGGATGTTATGCTTTTGCAAATTGAAGTTAAAAAATTTCTTAAGGACGCATTTTTTTGGTTTGTCATAGTATCAAACACAGGAATGCTGATACAGCAAGGTTTGTGGCTATATGACAATATCCAGAGATTCCCTTCATTGGCCCCCGTTTTGAATTATAATCTAATGCCTGATGACAGAGTTACAGATAAGAACTTCCTATTTGCTTTTCCATTAATTACCCTAATTGGCATAATTATCAGCATTATAGTTACAACTAAATACTACAACAAGGAAAAAATGCTCACCAAATTCATATTGCTTTGCACATTTTTAGCATCAATTTCTGGGTCAATAGTTTTAATTCATCTTACACAGAATTACTAACATGGATTTCTCAATTGCAACGGATCTCCTAAACAAACTCCTCTCTCTACCAATGTTTAACCAGCTTAATGGTGGAGAATATCTGAAATACCTAGAATATCTACCCTTCTTCATAATTGGAATAGCACTATCACTTATCCTTACCCCAATAATTGGCAAGATTGCTCTAAAACACGATATAACGTACAAGCCTGGTGTTCAGAAAAATCATAAAGACTTTGACAATCCCGAAAAAGCCCTACACATCGGCATAACCCCAGCATTAGGTGGACTTGCCGTTACAATTCCGATTCTCATTGCCATCATTGTATTCTTTAAATTAGATAGCTTTACTATTCCTATCATTATCGCGATGCTAATATTAATGATCGGCTCCGCGTTAGATGATATATTTAATCTTCCTGCAAAGACTCAACTCGCATACCAGATACTCGCAGCTCTAATTATAGTCTTTTCAGTTATAGACCTTACGAACCTTTCTTTCTTTAATTTAAATCTTGATCTCTTAACTTGGAATTTTTCTCTGTTTGGGCTACAACAATCTCTCGCACTACCTGGTGATATCATTCTTTTTGGTTGGATACTCGTATGTATTAATGCGGTAAAGTGGACTGCCGGCTCTCCAGGAATCATTGAGGCCAATTCTTTTACGATTTTTTCTCTGATTTTCATAATAGCCATTAGATATTCTTCTGTTTTTTCTTCCACAATAAGTATGGTTGCTGCTGGGGCACTTTTGATATTTTTGATCTTTGCGTTTCCTCCACAAAAAATCATGTCCGGATCTTCAGGAAAGACCCTCTATGGCTTTCTAATTTGTGTATTCGCAATAATTGCAGACGCTAAATTCTCAACTACAATAATGCTTTTGCTGCTCCCTTTGATTGACTTCGTCTATGTCATTATCAAACGCCTTCTAACATACAAGCCAAAAAACTTACTTGATCTTCTAAAAATCAATGATACCAATCATTTACATCATCAACTTCTTAAACTTAATTTAACCAGAAGCCAGATAGTCCTCCTAGAAATGGCAATGACTCTCTTAATCGGGTCATTAGCAATTCTAAGTACTGGTGCAATTAGATACTTTGCGCTTATCTTTGGAACCGCAGTAGGTGTAGGATTCATAGTTCTTGCGAATATTCGAGCTTCGAAACACAAGGAGAAAGAAAAGAAAGAAGAATCTCCAGAGTCAAAATACTCATATTAATTTGTAGACAACGCTTGTCACTACGAATATAATCTAGATAATGAAAAATCGAAAAACTGTCTTAATAATAGCTATTGCTATTATTCTTGTATCCATAATTATGCTTATACAAGGAATACCACCAGCCTTTAGACGGTGATATTATTAGTGGTATTCCGGTATGCTCAGAAAGCAAAGCTTTCTGGCATGCCAAAATTGCTCTGCAATTTTGAGTATAAAAAAATCCACCATCTTCAGATGATGGATTCTTTTTATATAGCACGCCCGACAAAGATATTTCTTATGAAAGGCGTCTCGCCGATGATTGCGGTTGTTTTGCTTATAGCCATAACTGTCCTGCTGTCAGGAGTAATCTTTGGCTGAATAAAACTCTTTTCTTTTACAGAGACCGAAAAGATATCGAACCGGACAGAAGGGCTGACAAGCTGCTCCGGCTCGGCAATAAATATAGACGACGTCTATCTAGACTTCGGTGCAAACAAAAGCCGCGCGACAGTCAGGAACACAGGCCAGCTTACCGAGAGAATAACTTCTGCCCAGCTGCTGAACACAAACGGGATTAACGCAACAGCGCTGGGCAACCAGACAGTGACAATAGCCCGCGGAGAGGTAAAGATCATAGAGTTCTCCCTGAACGGCACGATAAGCAATTGTGCCAACTTCTCCTCCTGCAGAAAATATTGCCAGGATGAACAACACCGGCAACAATGCCACACTTTTGCGGCTGATCACGGTTTAACTAAAAAACAAAAA
>LBSF01000002.1 GCA_000991805.1 candidate division WS6 bacterium GW2011_GWC2_36_7
GAAGAAAAAGTCGGCCAACTCTTCATGGTAGGTATAGACGGAACCACTCTCACAGAAGAAACAAAATCTTTCCTAACAGAACATCATATGGGAAGTGTAATACTGTATGCAAAAAATGTGTCCACTCAGGTACAGATCGCACTGTTAACTCAGGAAATTCAAACAACCAATGATATCCCACTATTCATATCCATAGATCAAGAAGGGGGAATAGTTGCTAGATTAAAATGGAATGATACATTAACCATAGCTCAAGAAGATATTAAAACACCACAACAGGCATATACCGTGGCTAAGAATAGGGGAGAGATACTTAAAGAATTAGGTATTAATATGAATCTCGCACCAGTAGTAGAATACATTACAGACAAAAATTCCTTCCTTTACAATAGGGCCTTTAGAGGATCTAAAGATGATGTCGCACAAAAAGGAATATCCTCAATACAAGGCTATCAAGATTCAGGTATCATAGCTGTGCTTAAACATTATCCTGGACATGCCAACCTATCTCCAGACTCACATTACTCCTTACCAATTGTAAATATTACAGCCAAACAATGGGATGAATATATACAACCATTTAGTAGAATACTAAAACAAACCAATGTAGATGGAATAATGGTAGGGCATATTATGTATCCCAACATAGATAATCATCCAGCAACCCTTTCAAAAGAAATTATTAGTAATCGCCTAACAACAGATCTTCAGTACGAAGGCCTCGTTATATCTGACGACATGGGTATGGATGCATTAGATAATCAAGGAACCATACCTGAGGTTGCTAAGCAAGCAATAGAGGCAGGAAATGACATATTGATATATACAACTGCAGATACATTAATACAAAAGCAGGTATATGATTACATCCTGCAAGAGGTTAGTAATGGGAATATGAATATAGATGAGAAGGTATTGAAGATTTTAAGAGAAAAGATTACATACGGTATAATTACTACAAGCTATTAAAAATATTGACATATCTATTCCACATTGCTAATGTATAGATACGCAACTACCCGGTCGTAGTTGATAGAAAGAAGAGGCAGGAATCTAACCAATTCCAACTATTTAATTAGTGCATGCTTCTTCTTTCGCCTTTTTACAACCTTTTTCATCAATATCGCGTATTTACTACAAGTCTTAATCTTTGTTGACACATTCATTGCGCAGTGATAATATATTGACATTCAACTACCTGATCGTAGTTGATAGAAAGAAGAGGCAGGGACGTAATCATTCCCAACTATTTACTTAGTACATGCTTCTTCTTTTGCCTTTTTACAACCTTTAGTAAAAAGTATTCCACTATTCAGAAATCTCTACAACCTTCTTTCTACTCTTAAACCCCAATTTGATTTTAATACTCCCCTGGGGAATATTAAGAAATTGAGAGAGTAGATATATTACAGATATATTTGCTTTTCCATCCTTAGAAGGAGACTTAGTAAATACATGGTAAACCTCATTCTCAAGTTTAACCTCATCCCTTTTTGCGTTTGCTTTAACTAATACTGATATATTCATACCATGAGTATATATCATATTAGAAGAGATAGCTTGGAAAGAAGATGATATAATACGCGTATGTTACAAGACAAAGTAAAAATAAGAATAGAATCTGGAAAAGGTGGAGAAGGATCCGTTGCTATGTATGCTAACCGATGCTCTGGTGGAGATGGTGGTAAAGGTGGAGATGTATACCTCAAAGGCTCTATGCATACATATGACCTAAGTCGCTTCGATCCAGAAAAGACATACAAAGCTCCTAATGGATTACCTGGTCAACAGAAAGAAAGAAAAGGTGACAAGGTAGAAGATCTAACCTTAATTCTTCCATTAACTACAGAGGTATATCTAGAGAACAATCTAATTGGGAAGATAGAGAATGATGGACAGGTATTAAAGATATTGGAAGGTGGAGTAGGTGGATATGGGAATGCAACATTAATTAGGAATAGGGAGTGGAGATCTAATGATACAGAGAGGGCAAATCAGATGGGAGTATATACTCTCGTTCTCAAACTTAAATCTGATGTCATATTCATTGGATATCCTAATGCCGGTAAATCTAGCCTTTTAAATGAATTAACTAACGCCCATGTAAAGACTGCTCCATATCAGTTTACTACCCTAGAACCACAGTTAGGTATTATGGATGGCCTTGTCCTCATGGACCTTCCAGGCCTCATAGAATACTGAAAACTGTAAATTAGTAGCACACTTTGTAAGTCTAGAGGAAGAAGATTCATACCAAAGCTATATTAGTATGAGAGAGGAGATAAAGAAGATTAGTAAGGATATGTATGAGAAACCAGAGATAGTAGTATTAACTAAAACAGATATGGTTGACGAGAAGAAATTGGAAGAAACCATTAAGAAATTCAAGGACAACGATATTGAAGTATTAAGTACGTGTATCATAGATACGGATGCTATTAGTATACTGAAAAACAAATTCAAAGAATTGTTATCCTAAAGGGGTTATTGAGATTACTCTCATCCCATAGTATAATGTCTCCCATGTCAGGTAACAATACAATGTTAGAAAAACCAAGCACAGATCAGAGACAAAACACCGCAAGTGTAGCTGTCCATATTCTTCCAAAGCTAGAGACTAATAGTTCAGAAAGAATTAGACAAGATGGTAACTTCGAAACAATTCTTCAACCACTTTACGATTTTTTACCCGATTATATTCCCCTTGAACCATACAGAATAGATGCAAGAATTCCATATCATCTATATCGTCAAACAGAGCATAAATTAATGACATCACAGATGGGGATTGATCCAACGGATGGAAGTGAAGTATATAGGACTTTAGTTGGGAAGATGGGAATTAAAGAAGTATTGCCACAAACTATAGAACGACCTGGATATACAGTACATTTATCTACACCTCTAGAAGACTTTGATGTCGCAACAAATTATCTCTCAATTACATATAACACTGAAATAATTAATTCACCCTTAAGAAATAGAAAACTTAAGCATATAGAAGAAAGAAATCAAGAAGAAAATATTGTTATTCATACATTTGTTGATGAAAATATTAAACACCAAGTAGTGCTTCATGTCAGAGATTCATTACAACAGCTTTTGCTTCCTCGGCAAGAAAATAAACAAAGGGTATTATCAAAAATACCAAAGCAAGCTAATTTAAGAAGAAGCATGTTTGATGATGAAACAACTAAAGAATTTTTCATAGATGATCTCCCATGCATGGAAAGTGATAAACGAGAGAGAGAAGAGATTTTGAGAACCTACATAGAAACAGCCGCTTTATTTCTACAACTTGAATCGTTTAATTTGGAATATAACAAAAAGGGAATTTATACTAATAACGATTTAGAAACTTTTCCACACAAGCTAGAAGTTGGACCACTTGTAATTTATTACACTGGAGATAAACAAAATCAAACTGGAATTAAAACATTTGCTGGTCTAGTAATAGCACGATTAAGATATGCATTTAATATAGATTCTATGGCTGTTTCTGCAAGTAGTCCTGATTATAGAAAGGTTTTCAATCAACGGTTTGGAACTGAATTTCAATTAGAACATGAAATAAGATATCGTACGGGGATGTCTTTTTATGATGAAATTTATACAACAAAAGATGGTGTAAAAATTAAAGTTAGTCTTGAGAGAGAACCTCATAGACCATTCAAAACTCAATTGATATGGGGAATAGAGAATCTAGGAGAGAATTTTGATGACGTGAATGATATTATCTCAGCAGCAACACAAGAGAAACCTCAAAAAATAGATTTTTTCGAATCCTGTATTAAAGCATATTCCGTTCGCGATTATACATACGTTGTATTTACAAATAGAGGTAAAAAAGAAAAATAATTGTGTTAATATATCCTATATGATCCCTTTAAACCTCTACATCCATATCCCATTTTGTTTTGCTAAATGCCCATACTGTGCATTCTTCTCATGTACCAACTGTGAGGATACATATGAGGAATATTTCAAGACATTAAACAAAGAAATACTTACTAAATCCAAGATATATAAAGATAGGGAAATACAAACCATATACATAGGAGGAGGAACACCCAATCTAGTACCATACAAATACATAATAGAGTGTATAGAAAATATTAAAAAAAGTTTTCAATTAAGCAAAAGTATTGAAATAACCATAGAACAATATCCACAATACATAAGAAAGGAATCGTTAGAGGCCTACAAAGCAGTAGGTATAAATAGAATAAGTATCGGGTTACAAGCAACAGATGATAATCAATTACAACAGCTAAGTAGAAGATATACATATGAAGAATTTCTTGAAAAGTACAACCTTGTAAAGAAAATAGGTATTAAAGATATTGGTATAGATCTCATCTTCGGATATCCTAATCACACACTCAATCAATGGGAGAAGTCATTAGAGCTTGTTACAGTGCTAGATATCAACCATATCTCATGTTACAGCTTGGAAGTAGAAGAGGAAACACCATATGGTAAATTAAATGAAAAAGGAAAATTAAATCTTCCAACAGAAATAGTAGATCGAGAAATGTATCATTATGCTTGTGATTACCTAAATAAGAAAGGTTTCAAACAATATGAAATATCCAACTTTGCAAAAGAAGGATATGAATGTATGCACAATCTTAACTTCTGGCACTACCAAGACTATGTTGGGCTAGGAGCAGGTGCATATTCAAGGGTAGAAAATACTAAATCACACAATCCTGAAGATATACAAAAATATATTAATGGTGAATGGGATATTGAAAAAGAAGATATTAAAAAAGAGGATGAAAGGATAGAAAGAATAATGCTTGGATTGAGGCTAAATGAAGGAATTAAATATGATGGAAAACTCTTTCAAAAAAAATATATGATTAAAGTAGGTGAGAATATGATTTTGAATATAAATGGAAAAGATATGTACAATCAGGTTGTAGAAAAAATCATATAAAACATATATATTTATATAATAATATTTAAATATATACATATGGACGATAATCTTCATGAGCCCATTAATACTGATATTCAATCAGATACACCACAAACCCTGGAATTTACAGGATCGATACAACAAGAGCCATTTGATAACTATGCTAATCAACTTTACCAAGATGCAAAAGATGCAGGGATATCTCCAATACAACAAGTATTCTTAAACATACATGTAAATGCAATATATGGCAGTAGTATGCAAGATTCGAGTGGATCACTTACAGGTATCTTTAAAGCGATAGTAGGACTAACTGGAATGAAGGATTTGACATTGGCAAATGGTTCTAAAATTGTAATGGGAAATGTATCAGATACTGGTCAAACCGTGGGTGATGGATCAGCAAAACAATATAGATTACCCCATATAATCAAGTCTTAGCATATGAATATCTACTTCGCAGGTTCAATTCGTGGTGGAAGAGAAGATGTAAAAATATATCAAGAAATAGTTGCATTTTTAAAGACCAAAGGGACTGTGCTAACTGAACACATCACCTTAGAGTCTATACATGATATGGGAGAGGATGATAAAACAGAAGAGTTCATATACAAACGAGATATCGATTGGCTCGAACAATCCGATATTGTCGTTGCAGAAGTAACTCAACCAAGCCTTGGAGTAGGCTATGAACTTGCCTACGCCGAAAGTAAAAAGATCCCCGTTATTTGTCTCTTTCGAGAAAATTCTGGAAACCATCTTTCTGCAATGATCAAAGGCGATTCATATTTTAAAGTAATTAAATATACTGATATTAAAGATGTAATAACGGTTCTTCCTAGCTATATGGTTATACCTCAAGAAGTGGTATAATACCAACATAATCTCCACAATATATACATGGATAATCGCTCTGTCCTTGCCGTAGGTATTAATACCCCTGCCGAAGAAAAAATCATAATACAAGAAAAGTTGAAGCTTAAAGACATTACCCTTGATACGGCTTCAATCAAAGATATAATCTTTGAAATTATCGATGGAATTATTACCGTAGATATAACTGGCAAAGATCTAAAACAATATGATTATGTTTGGATACAATCCGGATGGAATACCACTCATATGGCATATCTGCTGCATCTGTATCTCAAATCACAGAATATTCCACATAACAAAACTAATTCACATAACACAAAACTCTCTGATATATTCTCCCTGGCATATAAGGGTGTATTAGTTCCTAACACATATTTCCATAACGGGCTTAAAGTAGAAATACAAAATATAAATGAGATAGTTAAGGTGTGCAAATTACCATGCATATACAAGACGTCATTGGGGTCATTGGGATCTAATGTGTTTTTAGTAGATAGGGAGGATAAGATTAAGGAAACAATCAAAAAGAATGGGAAATATAATAGGTATATATTTCAACAATATATTCCTAATGATTTTGATTATAGAGTAGTTATAGCTAATGGGAAGTCTACTTCGGTATGTAAACGAACAAGGGTGACAGATAAGTTTAGGAATAATGTAGCTCTAGGGGCTAGTGAGGAGTTCATTAAGGTTAATGATGTTCCTACTGATGTCATAGATATTGCTATTAGATCTGCGAAAGCTTTAAAGCTTAAATGGGCTGGTGTAGATGTGGTAACAGACAAGGATACTGGTCATAACTATATATTAGAAGTGAATAGAAGGCCTGGATTAACAGAGAAGTCTACTGAGATATCAGCGGCATATAAATATATAAAGGGATTGGTTGGGAGATAATCATTTTCTTGAATTTCATTGACCTATAACACGTTTAGAAGTTATAATTCTTTTTGAAGTGCAATCCTTATCCTACCTGCTTATGTAATGGAGGGAAAATGGGAAACAGAAAGCAACAGGAAAATCCAAAGGCTAAAGAAAAGCAAAGGAAACAAAAAAGAATTCATACCACTGCTCAACAATGCCAATCCAAAGCCCGGACAAATAAGAACTGGAAAAAAACAAAAACTCCAAGAAAGGGAGGTAAAGGAGGAAAAAACAATAAGAAGAAATAACATTGCACCACAAAAGTGGACCTATATTGATTTTCATCACATATATAGGTCCGCTTTGTTATTCCAAATGAATAATTATCTATCTATGAATGTAAGTGCAAAACCCTTCTTTCCAGCTCTACCAGTTCTACCAATTCTATGAATATAATCTTCATAACACTCAGGTTCATCGTAGTTAATAACATGGGTTATATTGCTTACATCTAATCCTCTGGAAGCTACATCGGTAGCAATTAGAACATTAAAATCACCTCTCTTAAATCCATCAATAATTCTAGTTCTTTGAGATTGTCTCTTGTCTCCATGTAATGCATCTACATTTAATTTCTGATCATAGAGATAATCAGATAGCTTGTCTGCATTTCGTTTAGTTCTAGTGAAAATCAAAACTCTCTTAAATTCTTCCTTAGATAGTAAATCTAAAAGGACTTCTTCTTTTCTCTTACTACCATCAACTCTAATAACATCCTGATCAACATTATGTTGAGGAGATTGAGATTCAATCTCAACCTTAACAGGATTCTTTAGTAAGGAATTAGCAATTGCTTCTGCCTTAAATGACATAGTTGCAGAGAAGAATAGGGACTGTCTGTTAGGATCAAGCTTGTCGATGATATATCGAATATCATCAATGAAACCCATATCCAACATTCTATCTACTTCATCAAGTATGACATTGTTTACTTCACCTAAATTTACACCACGTCTATCAAATATATCTTTCAATCTACCTGGTGTAGCTATGATGAAATGTGGTCTCTTGTCTAAGATATACATCTGATCCCTGATACTTTTTCCACCAATAATTAATACTGATTTAAGATTAGTACCTTTAGCTAATTCTCTGAATTCATCTTGTATTTGGCTACCCAGTTCTCTGGTAGGGACAACTATTAAGCATGTTTGTGTACCATCGTTTATAAATTTGTTTATCATCGGTAACAAAAATGCTGCTGTCTTACCAGAACCTGTGCTTGCTATACCAAGAATGTCTTTTCCAGCCAATATGGCAGGAATAGCTTCATTCTGAATCTTAGTAGGGATTGTGTATCTCTTACTCAATACGTTCTTTTGAAGTATTGGGTCTAAATTAAAGTCGTTAAAAAGGGCATCTGTAACATAAATGTTGGATGTCTCAGTCTCAATAGCTTTCGCTATGTATTGGTTTGTACTTATACCAGAACTTTTTCTAGTATTTCTTCCGTAACTTCTTCTTGGGGAAAATCGACTTGGTCGACTGTGCCCGTATGATTTATACCTGTTTTCCATAACAGTGATTAACATTAATTTTAGTTTTCAGTTTATATAGACAAACCGAAAATAAAATATTGTTAACCTCATAGGGTCTCATTAATTTCGCTTAAATCTACATCAAACAGCGTTGATGATAACACAGATGTTTAAAAATAGATAGTGGGGCGTTTAGATAAGGTCTTTCACACTATCCACACACCATATATGAATACTCGGATCATCTCTGATTTCTGGAGGTAATTTATCTAAATCACCCTTTATCCAAACCAAATTTCTACATCCCGCTTCAATTGCAGGTAAAATATCTGCATACAAGCTATCTCCAATAGTTAGTGTCTTCCCAATTGGAACAGATATCATTTGTGCTGATTCAGACCATGTTTTCGCATCTTTTCTTTTATCAATATCTACAGCATTAAATGGTATCTTTCTTCCGTTTAACTCTTCTTCATAATTTTCTACCTTTATTCTTGTCCAATCGTACTGAGCATTTGAATTAAAAATGAAAGGAATTTCTAATTCACACATTAATTTTAAAACTGAATCACTTCCTTCAATAAACTCAGGAGATCCCTTATAGAAATCTTCAAAGAATTTTTTTACCACCTTTCTGTAACTTCTATAATTTTCTGGGATATTTTCAAAAAAATATCTATCTAATGCATTCTGATATTTTTGTTGAATTGGCAAAAGGCGTTTTTCATCATATTCCAGGTGAAGGTTATACGACATTTTTTCAACAAAATCTTCTTGAGCAATGTTTAAACCAAAATTTTCTACAATATACACACTACAAGCGTCCTGCCAATACCAGTAATATTCATTTGTCATCAAAAAAGTATTATCTAAATCTAAAACAAGTCCTTGAATATCATTCTCTTTAATAATTTGTACTAGAAATGGGGCAGAAGCTTCTTTCTCTATAGTTGCTTCTTCTTGCATAGTCTTCCATTATACATGATTCCAATCTCATTCTGATATATAATAAAAATATGAAAAAAAAATGGATCATTATCCTTGCCATATCATTACCCATATTAGTACTCCTCACAACCTTCGCACTCTTTGAGATATCTAAAAGATATCTAGCCAATAACATCAAATGCTTAGATCAACAAACGCTAAACATTCCCTCTGATATATCGCCACTGACTCAAGATCTATGCCTTGTAGAATATTCAACAGCAAAAAACAGTATCCATATGGAATTTAGATTGAATAATGATTTTGAATCAAAATTAGTTACAGAAGAATGGACACAATCAGATAGTGATACATACAAAAAAGGCAAATACAGTTTAAACCTCTCCGGAACAGTAATATCCATCGTGGAAGAGACAACTGAAGTCGGAGCCATTAAAGAGAACGACACCTCAATACCAGAGCTTATACATACAGCCGAAGTAATCCGTCCAGGCTACCAAGTAATCTCGAAGGAAATATCAAAGATAAATACCACAAACAAAGTAGTAGTATTTACATTTGATGGCGGTTCAGGAATTCAATCCATGGATCTAATACTCAGCACATTAGCGAAATACAATTTAACAAGTACATTCTTCTTAACTGGAAAATGGGCAGAGGCTAATGTAAATGATGTTAAACGAATTAACAATGCAGGACATGAGATCTTCAATCATTCATATTCTCATCCTGATTTCGCTACAATATCGGATGCACAAATAGCTGAGGAATTCTCCAAAACAGAAACCATCATTAGTAATATTACAGACCAAAGTACAAAGCCATTCTTTAGACCACCATATGGATCTAGAAATGTACATATTAGAGAGTATGCAGCATCTCTAGGCTATCAAGATGTATATTGGACTATTGATGCTCTAGATTGGAAAGAATCAACTGGAACTACTGCAGCGACTGTTAAAAGTAGAATATTGGATAACCTGGCACCTGGAAATATCTACCTTATGCATATTGGAGATAACCTAACAGGACAGGTTCTAGATGTGGTAATACAAGAAATCCTAAATAGGGGATATACAATAATGAGCTTGTATGAAGCTATAACTATGTATCCATAACCGTCCATTGCGCCACTTCACTTAATTATATATATTTTAATATATTAAATTTATCTTCTGTCCAATGGATAAATACAAAAACCTCCGTATATTTAACATAGTAATGGGATTCTTCCACTTCGTACAAGGGATACTCATGGTAGTACTAAGTAATGACTTTACATTACCTATTAACACCAGCTATCTTAAATTTGATGTAACAACATTAACTCTTCAACCAACTCTCAATCATGTATATGACTTAAGAGTAGGGTATGCAATTGCAGCATTCCTCTTCCTCTCATCATTAGCACATTTCATAATCTCTCTCCCTAAGGTATATGAATGGTATGTATCTAACCTAAAGAAAGGTATCAACTATGCTAGATGGATAGAATATGCATTTAGTTCGTCCATAATGATTGTTGTCGTATCTATGTTAGTAGGAGTATATGACTTTAGTACTCTCTTGTTGATCTTCTTCCTCAATGCAATGATGATTCTCTTTGGAATGGTTATGGAAATACATAATCAAACAACAACAAAGACAAACTGGATATCATTCATCTTTGGTTGTATTGCAGGTATAGTTCCATGGGTTGTAGTAGCTTTGTATCTCTTTGGTTCAGGGGATGCAGATAACAAAGCTCCAACATTTGTATATTGGATTTTCTTTAGTATATTCCTCTTCTTCAATTCATTTGCAGGTAATATGATCTTACAATATGGAAAGATTGGTAAATGGAAGGACTATACATTTGGAGAAAAGGTATATGTCATCTTAAGCTTAGTAGCTAAATCATTACTTGCATGGCAGGTATTTGCAGGAACACTAAGACCTGTATAGAGGTAGAAACTACTTTGAAAGGATAGTGAACTCACTTCCAATACTTGAGACTTGGATATATCCTAAGTCTCGGAATTTTTGAACCTCATAATCCGGTGCAATTAATATATCACCCTCCTGTATATCGTTCATATATACACCATTAACGTCATCCTTTAACAATGCCCAACCAGGATACTTCCCTGTATATTCATAATAGTAGTAGACATTGGTATGGGACATATAGAATTGGGAATCTATTAAATCCGTAGGAGAGGTAAATACATACCTATGAACATTATTCATACCATCTAGAGTCTTAGCAACCTCTCTGTAATCAATTCTAGTCGAAACCGGAGTAAGCATGAGTATGAATGAGACATATATACCAATTGGAACTAATACAAACCAATTCCTCAATACAGAAGCAATGGTTATCCAGAATGAAACAAAGAGAACAATACCACCCGCAATAGTATATCTTTCAACAAAGGAATTAAAACCGATAGCACTTAATATGTAAAACCCTAAGAAAGTTACAATCCCTAAAACATAGAAGAATGTAATATGGCGTTTCTCCTCTGTACTAAATCGTTTTGAAACTAATATATATACATAGCTTAGAAGTTGGATGAGGAATAAACTGCCTGCAAGTAGTAATTGGGGAATATCAACAATCAGATCTCGCATTGGAGGGACACCATCCATATATCTTACAACTCCTAAGAAGTAGGAGTAGTAGACTCTAACAACCTCATATAGCTTAACATCTGTAATCCACCACATACCGGAGATATCATGAGACAAAAGAAACGCTTTGATAGGGAGGAATAGTATTCCAAGGATAGCCAATAAAATAACACCAAGGGTTCTCCATAATCCTTTCTTGTTTAATCCCTTTTCAGTAAATACAAATTTGTATATCAACACTGTGCATATGACAGCTATGATAAATACAATCTGAAGATAGTGGGTCGCACATAAGGAGATTCCCAATATGAGGCTAATAATCAGATATTTTCTTTTCTCTAACTTCTCCTTACTATCAAGCCATTTAATAACAGTAAAGGCTAATCCTAATGCAAGTAATGCAAGGAATGAATATGATCGTGCTTCATTGGAATATGCTATGAAGAATGGAGATATGGCTATAGCTAAAGCGATAACTAATCCTACAATTGGAAATCTCTTTTTGTCAAAAAGATTCTTTTCAACAAAATATCCTAATATTGAAGTACCAAGTCCAAAGAAAATAGATAATCCTCTAAGTGATTCCTGTGTAAAACCAAAGATAGAAGCCCATACCCTAGCTATGACATAGAAGAGAGGAGGGTGTACCTTGTCTGCAGCTATAACTGCAAACATATCTTTCCAAGACATCTTAAGAACATCTCCTGTAAATGCCTCATCATACCAGAAGCTAGTTCTATTGATTTCTAATAATCTTAGTACCAATCCTACAATGAATATAATAGCGAGAATAAACAATGGATTTTTAAGAATATTTAGAATCTTTTTCCACATACTATTTATGTGCCTTTCTAACATGTAATAGTTCAGCAAAAGTTTTGAAATATGAACCAGGTGTTACATGGCTCTCTCCTGCAGCCTCCCATTCAACAGGCATTTCCTTAATTAATAGACCATTCTTTTGAAGTAAGTAGAGGAATTCAAAATCATATCCCCACCGGTTATTCTCACACATTAGGAAATATGTTTTACACTTTTGATTAAACATCTTAAAACCACATTGAGTATCTTTAAACTTTAACCCTAATACTGCTCTAATTAAGAGGTTAGAGCTATTACCAAGTATTTTTCTAAACAAAGAGACCCTTATCTCTTCCTTTCCTAAGGCTCTTGAGCCAATTACACAATCATATTTATCCATCTTCTCTACAAAGTGTTCGATATATTCTATTGGAGTAGAGAAATCTGCATCTGCAATATATATGTAGTCTCCATCTGCTTTGGTTATACCTTGTTTTAATGCATAGCCTTTTCCCATATTAGGGTAGTAGCTTACAATTATTATATCTTCTCTAAAGGTATTGAGTACTTCTAATGTCTTATCCTTTGCTCCATCATTAACAACTATAATTTCGGTTTGAATTTGATTCTTCTTGGAAAATTCCCTAAGGTATGAAATGACATGGGGGAGTGTTTTTCCTATTCTATTCTCTTCATTGTAAGCAGGGATGACAATGGATATCTTCATATGGTTAATGATATCAATTTATGTTCGTTATTATATCAGAAAAATCTAAATTATAATCGTATCATCTCTATCTGGTCCAAAGGTAATCATTACTGGTGTAGTGTTTGTAAATTCAGATATATAATCTACAAAATCTCTTGCTTCCTTTTGGGTATAATCATATTTCTTTACCTCTTTTAATTCTTCTTTCTTCCAAGGCTTTAGAGATTTATACACTGGAAGAATATCATTAAGAAATTCCTGATCCGGACGATAATAGCTTTCTTTATTCCCCTTCATATATTTAATACATACCTTAACAGGGTTGTCATATACCACATCCATATGCGTAAATACTAATTCTTCAATATCGCTTACCTTACAGAAGTATTTGAGCATTACTAAATCCATATATGCAATATCTCTTGGTCTACCTGTAGTAGTACCATACTCATAGGCATCATCTCTAATAACTTGAGCATATTCTTCTTCCATCATTGTTGGCAATTTTCGCTTTCCGACGCTTGAGGTATATGTAGATTTAATTACTCCAAACTTTCCCGATATATCCCTGTAGTTAACTATTCCCTCTGTGGATGCCGTTATTCCATCTATACAACAGTTAGAAGCAGAACAATCAGGATACAATGCCCACCTTTGATCCAATCCAACGGCTTGAGCCTTTTCAAATATGAATGGAGTATCTGATTCCCATTCCTTCTTAATATATTCATACATTTGGTATACATATTGTTTTAGCTCATCTCTAATTGCTTCGATATTCTTTAAAAAGATTCTTTCACTACCTATAACCATTTCTCCTTTACCAAATCTTCTTACCGTAATTTCTTTCATATCTATTCCCATTCCCTTAATCCAGCTATTGTATCTCTGATAGTGTTCTTTAAATAACTCCTTCCAGTTTTCCCTATACAGATCCCTTAATCTTAATGGAAATCTGTAAAGTACATCTGCATAACTTGGGGCAATACCTCTCCCAGTAGCAGCTTTGCTTCCTAGGGAACTTCCTTTTCCTTCTTTGAGTGCCATTTCAAATGCCCTGTGGGTATCCAAGTTCAATACTGCCATTTCATCTATCATTAACTTTGCTGGTAATTGTTTAAATTCAAATACCTTTTTTATCTCTTTAATTTCCTCAAGAAGATCAATCGGATGAATGACCATTCCTTTACCAAGTACTACTACACATCCCTTTTGCAATATTCCTGACCCAATCTGGTGTAAACCAATCTTCTTCCCATTCATTGAAATTGTATGTCCCGCATTAGCGCCACCGTTATCTCTGTAAACAACTACTTTGTTAAATTTCTTCAAAAAGTATGATGTTAACTCATCTGTTATTCGTCCTTTCCCCTCATCTCCAAGTATTGCACCCATTACGACAGCAGAATTTGCTCTTCTGCCTGGTTTGTTTAATGCTTTTTGTAAATTGCTCATATATATAGTGTTAATATTAAATGGCTCTAGCAAACATAATTCCAGTTACTGCAGCTCCCGTTATACTTCCTGATACTCCAGCAGCATCTCCAGCCACATACAGCCCCTTTATACATGTCTGCAATCCGTTGTCTGTAACTATCTTTGAAGATCTAAACTTAACCTCTGGTGCATAGAGAAGTGTAGAACCCCCATTAATACCAGGCATCACCTTATCCAATATTTCTAATCCTTCTTCAATATTTTTTACTATTCGATATGGCAATGCCATAGCAATATCCCCAGGTGTAACATCTGTAAGCGAAGGAGTTACAAATGATTTCGAAAGTCTACTCCATGAACTTCTCCTACCACTATGCAAATCTTCTAATGATTGTAATAATGGTTTTCCTCCACCCAGAGTAGAAGCTACCTCTGCTATTGATTTAGCATATGCAATGGAATTTTCAACCGGTTCTGTAAGGCTTACTTCTGATACAAATGCAAAATTTGAATTTTTTGATTTATGATCTGATTTTGAATGACCATTTACACAAATATATCCATCGTAGTTTTCAGTTGCAACTTCTCCATTAGGACAGCTACAGAAGGTTCGTATAATGTCGTGGTACGTTTTGGTTCTTACCTTATATACCGTCTCATATAATAATTCTGATTGACGTTTCATTATTGGTGCTAAGAATTCTACTCTTACACCAACTTCAACTTTGTCATACATATATTTAATATCATATTTATTAGCTAGCTTTTGTAACCAGCTAGCTCGAACTCTACCAGGTGCAAGTAGGACAATTGGGGCTTTTATATCTTTTCCATCTTTTGTAACTACCCCTTGTATTTTATTTTCCTTTACTAAGATATCTGTTACTTCTGTATTATCTAGTATCTCCACACCTTTTTTAAGAAGATCTTTTTCCATCTTAGCTATAACAGTAGTTAATTTGTCTGTTCCAACATGTCTAGCTTTTCTTACTATTAATTCCACATCATTTTTTGTAGCCTCATCTATCAGTTTGTCATATTCTTCATTTTGTTTAGGATAGTATTCTGCATCTACACCAAAGTCTGTAAAGATTTCATCTACATAGTCTAGGATTTTTTGATATTCGGGTTGAGATATGAGGTGGAAGGCTTTTTCGTGGGAAAGGTATGCTGTTAGATGTAGCTTGCCGTCTGAGAATGTTCCTGCTCCTCCTATGCCTGACATTACTTCACTTGGTTTTCTATTCTCAATTCTATTACCCATATCTATGAGGGCAATTTTCATATCTTTGTGTGATTTGAGGAGTTCGTAACATGCAAACATGCCCGCAGGGCCCGCACCAACTACTATTACATCGTATTTGGACATAGTGATATGTGGTTAGGTTACTTATTATTATTCCAAATATAAGGGTAAAGAGCAACTAGATGTTGCGCGTCCCATAGTATTGATTACGTAATGGGAAAGAAGTATAATATCCATAGTAAAAATAATGTAAATTATCTTTACACAAACCACTATTTGTATATCTATATGATTATAATTAGTTGTTCTTTAAAAAGCTAAAAGAAATTACTGACATATCTTCGAGGATGGCAATTTACTCATAATTAATTTATGAATAGGTTGCCTTCTTTGAGGTATGTGAAGAAGACTATGTAGACATAACAATGTCTTAAAAAAATCGTTCAAGGAGATTATAATGGAATGCGTTTTGAATAACTACCCTGTAACAGGAAGTTCAATTCTCCGATTTGAAAAGCATGATACACTTTATATAAATGACTTTTCTAACAAAATTGATAGTAACTTAGCACGTACCATTACGGAGGGAAATTATACTCGCGTTGTTTTTGAAAGAGATGTCATTGTATCTGTAACGGAAATGGATTTTGAATGGATGCGTTGCAGACAATTATGCTTCATCAGAGAAGATCAAGGCAAAGAAATAAGAAGATCAGGAATCGTTGTATCTCAGAATTTCAGAGAGGCAATGATTAACTGGAATGAATTAGGAAGACTACCTAAAAAAATAAAAATTAGCCATGGACTTGACTATGCAATTGCATTTGAGGACGAGTTCATAATCAGGCAAGATGCACGACGTTGTTGGATTGTAAAAAGGGAATTAATGGAAAAAGAAATTTTTCCCGCAATGCCTCTCCCAGAACAAGAAAGAGAAAGAACTTTCTGGATTAAATTGCGTCCTTGTAAGATTGCGCCGGAACTTAATGAAATTACCATTTATAAAGAGAAACCAAACGATTTCGATTACGAAATCCAAACCACCGGACGAATTATTAATTCTATTTCTGGATCAGTAGGTCTCCCAAGGAATAATTTCCACTTTATTAGGGGAAATCACCTTTTTTTCATTACCAAAGGGAAACCTATTCCAGCCCCAATTTTTAAAAAAATCAGAAACTTCTAAGTAATTTGCTTTTAGCGCAAGGGTTGGGTGTATACCTCATTTTTTTGTTCTTTACTGAACTCAGAGATATATACCCTTCCCAAAACGCGTTTAAGAAAAAATACAATTCACACATTATTATTAATTAACAAGTAGAAATACTTGTTATTTTCTATTCCTTCCTCATATGTTACTATATATCCATCATGCTCCAACTCCAAAAATATACAAAAAACTTCAACAAGGTAGTAGTACTCCTAACCATATCCGATGTATTTGCATGGGGTCCATATTTCGTAATATCTACACTCGCAGGAATATATCTCTCTGGGAAATTAGGTGCTAATGCTATTGAATTCATAGGAGTTGGAACTGCCATATATTACTTCACAAGAGCACTAACACAAATTCCAATAGGGTATATAACGGACAAGATAAAGAGGGACAAAGATGAGATATATTTTTTGATAGGAGGAATAATACTCATGGGTATTCCATACATGCTTTACCCACTCATCTCACAACCTTGGCATTACTATGTTCTTCAACTCATATTTGGTATTGGAGCATCCCTAAACCTCTCAACGTGGAGAAAACTCTTTGCTATGAACATAGACTATGGTCGAGAGGGTAAACAATATGGGTTCTACGAAACCATTATTAGTCTCTCTACTGTTATTCTCAGTGCAGTAATTGGATTAATTGCAAACCTAGGAGATAGATATTTTGATCTTGTAATGATATCTTCAGGGATTTTAATGATTACAGGTAGTATATGGATTGCCTTAATATTTACTGCGAAGAAAAGAAAAACAAACCATATAACAAGAACATAACATTTGATATACTAAACATATATGAACGCAACAGAGATAAATCAAAGATTAGCAGAGATAAATATATTAATGAACTTCATCCTTCAAAAATTGCAAGATTTAAAGAATCAAAGCAGTCTAAATAATATTCAAAGTTAATAATAAATGAATACTGAAGATATAGTAGAACCACAACAGATTAATCCAGAAAATACACAAGAGGAAGTAGAGACTACACTCATAGAACCAATTGCAAACACATATGAACAAATTCAGGCTCTATGTAATCAACTCTCTAACCAAAGTAAACCATTCTCTAACCAAGCGAATGCACTACTTACAGAAGCAACCGCCCTCTATGATGAAGCTCAAAGATTAACACCAAATTACAAACCACCTAAAAACAATACTCCACAGGTATAAATAACATATATACTTGACCACTATGGTAGAATATATATATGAAAAATATATACTTTGATCACGCTGCGACAACCTCTGTAAAACCAGAGGTATTAGAAACAATGCTTCCATATTTTACAAAAAAATATGGCAACCCATCTTCCATATATTCATTAGGAAGAGAGACAAAAAAAGCAATAGATGATACAAGAGAAAAAGTAGCTAAAGCATTAAATGCATTACCAAAGGAAATATTTTTTACAAGTGGAGGAAGTGAATCAGATAACTGGGCAATCAAAGGATTTGCTTTTGCAAATGAAAAAAAAGGAAAGCATATCATTACAACAAATATTGAACACCATGCGGTATTACACACATGTAAATATCTAGAAAAATATGGATTTGAAGTAACCTATGTACCAGTAGATAACAAAGGAATAGTACATGTAGAAGATATAGAAAAAGCCATAAGACCAGATACCATATTGATATCTGTGATGTTTGCTAATAATGAGATCGGTACAATACAACCAATAAAAGAAATAGGGGCATTAGCTAAAGGAAAAGGGATATGTTTACATACAGACGCAGTACAAGCTATCGGTAATGTCCCTATTGATGTTAAAGATATGAACATTGATATGCTTTCACTCTCTGCACACAAGTTCTATGGACCTAAAGGAGTAGGCGTCTTGTACATTAGAGATGGAGTAAGAATTTCACCAATGATACATGGTGGTGCACAAGAGAGAGGTAAGCGAGCAGGTACTGAGAATGTTCCAGGTATTGTTGGACTTGGAGAAGCTATTGATTTAGCAAATGAAAATATAGATGAATACAGTATAAAATTAATGAATTTAAGGGATAGGGCTATAAAGGAGATATTAGAAAAGATACCATATTCAAGATTAAACGGAGATGAAAAAAATAGATTACCCGGAAATGTAAATATTTCCTTTGAGTTCATAGAAGGAGAATCAATCCTCCTAATGCTAGATATGAAAGGTATATGTGCTTCGAGTGGGTCAGCATGTACCTCTGGTTCCCTAGATCCTTCTCACGTGCTTTTGGCCATAGGTTTACCTCATGAGATAGCACATGGTTCTCTAAGATTAACATTTGGAGAAGAAAATACAGATAGTGATTTAGACTATCTGTTAGAGACATTACCTCCAATT
>LBSF01000003.1 GCA_000991805.1 candidate division WS6 bacterium GW2011_GWC2_36_7
TGCAACACATAACAATGGGACTCCTAGCTGTACAACTGGAGGGCCTAGCCCAGCAAATCAATATACTGATAGTGACTCAGGAGGAGCAACAGCATCTCCTACACATACACATACAGGGGCTATGGTTAGCGTAGATAACATAACTAATGCTCCACCATACTTAGACATGGTGTATTGTGTCAATCCAGATTTAAATATCGATTCAGGAATGGTTACCTTGTTCACAAGTACACCATCGGGTTGGACAAGATTCTCAGCATTAGACAGTAGATTCGCAAGAGGAGCTTCTTCATATGGAGGTACTGGTGGAGCAACAACACATACACATACAACTACTGGTGGATACACAACAGGAGCCTCCGGAACTAGGACAGACTCTCCTGGAGGCGGTGTAGGTGCAGGAAATCACACTCATACTACTGCGAACGGATCAACAGGTGCGGGGAACTCTCTTCCTCCATACTTAGATATGGTTTATGCTGCTAAGGATACTGCGGGATCTGCCACCTCTGGACTAATTAGTATGACTACAGATACTCCTCCTCTTGGATGGACAAGATATACTGCTCTCGATGGTCTATTCCCAAGAGGTGCTGCTACACAAGGAGGAACAGGTGGAGCTACCACCCATACACACTCAGTAACCATTGTAACAAATTCTGGCCCATCTGGTCCTGTAAGTACTGGAAGCCGAGCTATATCCGCCGCTCCTATAAATCACACCCATTCCTGCTCTACGACTACAGCTTCCGCTTCTAATGTCCCAGCATATATTGAAACTCTCTTCTACCAAAGAAAGGACACACAAGTAACTTCTCTTGGAACTGAAGAAGTCGGGAATGTAGCTCCCAACGCCCCAACTTCTTTACAGACTAATGGTCAAATTAACCCCGTTAGTATGAACGATCCACTTCCAGAATTTTCAGCAATATTCAGTGATCCAGATGCTCTGGATACAGGAAACTATTATCAAATTCAAGTTAATACTGCTTCAAATTTTGCTGGAACAAGCATGTGGGATTCCACAAAGACAGCATTCTCCCCAGTTATTACCAATGGAGCTCGCTCTTCAAATATTGAATATGCCGGTAGTACTCTTCAACAAGCAACAATATATTATTGGCGTATAAAATTTTGGGATAATAAACCCGATGCGAATGAAAGCGATTGGTCTGCTACTGCCCAATTCACAACAAATGCTCTTCCTACACAACCGACTATTCTATACTGCCAAGGTGCAGAGAATCCAACCAAAGTAACATCTGCAACACCAACTTTTTCTGCCATATTCAATGATCCAGACACTGCAGATACCGGAAATAGTTATCACATTCAGGTAAATACCACATCCGATTTTACTGGAACCAGCATGTGGGATTCCACGAAAACCACTATCTCAGCAATCACAAATGGAACTCGATCTGGAAATATCACATATGCGGGTTCCACCTTAAATGAGGGAGAAACATATTACTGGAAAATAAGATTTTGGGATAACAATGATGCAGAAGGCGCCTGGTCTTCGACAAATCAATTTATAATGCAAGGCATACCAGATACCCCATCCTCATTACAGACAAATCTGATGATTAATCCTCCCGCCCTTACCTATGTTCCTCCATATTTTTCAGCCATCTATTCAGATCCAAATGGAGATAACGCATCTGCCTATCAGATAAACGTAAATACAAATTCATCATTTACAGGAACCGTTTTGTGGGATTCTGGTAAAACTTCCACAACCATTGTTAGTGGACAACGATCCCCTGGTTATCTTTACAACGGGACTGCTATGGTAAACTCTCATAATACCTATTACTGGCGAATACGATTTTGGGATTCAGACGATTCTGTAAGCAATTGGTCAGCAAATGCTCAATTTACAGATACATATTCTTCTTTTAAACTAGAGGGCCTCGGCTTAAATGGCCTAAAACTCGATTAATTGTAGTATAATACACACCATGAGTTTAAAAATAGAATCATTCAAAAAAATAAGAAAAGATAAAAACAAATGGCATGTCGAAACTCCAGAGGAATTTGAGGAGAGAGAAGACACATTTCTTAAGAAGCGATTACTAGGCAAAGAGCCTACAATTAACACATTCGTACGAATCACTGGCGGAAAAGCTAAAAACTATCGAATAGATATACCAAAAACCACAAGACCATTAACTGACAGAATGAAAGTTAGAATATTCGATATCCTAAGAGAAGATGTAGTAAACAAAAAAATATTAGATCTCTATGCAGGAGCAGGTTCATTTGCACTAGAAGCACTCTCAAGAGGGGCAAGTGAAGCAACAGTAGTAGATGCCTCTAAAAATGCAGAGTTTGTATTAAAAAGGAATGTTGCATATACAGGTTTCTTACCACAAGTAGATATCATCAAAGCAAAAGCTGAAGAATATCTTTTTAAACAAATTAATGACGAAGAAAGACAATCTTTCGATATCGTATTCATGGATCCTCCATACAAACTTTACAACACTAAGAATCTTTACAAAATGGAAAGAGTTATAAATATGGCTGCACAAATGTTAAATGGCGTTAAAGATCCTCACACAAAGGAATTTAAGGGGACATTAATAGTTAAACATCCCAGAAGATATCCTTTAGAAAAATTAACACTAGTCGGAATAAAAAAATTAGAAACTCTTGAAATTGGATTAAACTCCATAACCTTCTTCATAGTAGATAATACATTGCAAAAAGAGGGGTAAGAATATAGAATAACAATATGTACAAAATATACGGAATCAATCAAAACATCCTCTGCCGAATCGTTTATACCACACAAACCTTTTAAAATGTTGCTTGTACTTTTCCCCTAAAAGAAAAATCCTTTAAATTAAGATATACTAAATATGGACATGAACAAAGAAAATATTGAAAAGCTAGAAAGAATG
This sequence comes from candidate division WS6 bacterium GW2011_GWC2_36_7, assembly GCA_000991805.1. Lineage (GTDB taxonomy): Bacteria > Patescibacteriota > Dojkabacteria > SC72 > SC72 > UBA12078. The sequence continues at coordinate 2,910 of LBSF01000003.1, forward strand.
AGGCATTCAGCGTCTCATGTATTAGCTCAAGCTGTTTTGAAACTATATCCTGACGCAAAACTCGGCATAGGCCCTGCCATAGATAATGGTTTCTACTATGATTTTGAATTCTCAGAACCAATAACCGAAGAAGATCTTCCTGCAATAGAGAAGGAGATGAAGAATATAATCAAACAGAATCTTCCAATTAACCAAGTCTTTATGAAACGAAAAGAAGGTGTAGAATACCTTACAAAGACTGGTCAAACTTACAAATTAGAATTACTTGAAGATATTCCTGATGAAGATTTAAGCTTTTTCATAACAGGTGACAATGAATATGCAGATCTCTGTAGGGGACCACACGTTGAAAGCACGAAAGAAATTGGAATAGTAAGGCTTTTGAAAACCGCAGGCGCATATTGGAGAGGTGATGAGAAAAAGAAAATGTTAACTAGAATATATGGAACTGCATTTGAAACTAAAGAGGAGCTAAAAGCATTCTTAGAATTACAAGCAGAATCTGAGAGAAGAAATCACAGAACACTTGGAAAACAATTAAAACTCTTTGCTATCATTCCTGAAATAGGACAAGGATTACCAGTATGGTTGCCAAGAGGATACAGAATGAGAAGAATACTTGAAGAATATATGCTGGATCTTGAAAGAGACGCGGGATATGAGCATATCCTAACTCCACATATTAATAGAGAAGAGCTATTCAAAATATCTGGCCACCTTGGATTCTACAAAGATTCTATGTATCCGCCAATTGATATTGATGGAGAGAGATACTATCTTAAGCCAATGAACTGTCCTGCAGGCATTATGGTCTACAAATTAGAACCAAAGAGCTACAGAGACTTACCATACAAGCTTGGAGAGTTTGGCACTGTATATAGATATGAGAAGTCGGGAGAATTACACGGACTTCAAAGAGTAAGAGGATTTACTCAGAATGACGCACATATTTTCTGTACAGAGGCACAATTAGAGACCGCAATAGATGAGACACTAGATCTTCTAGATACTTTCTACAAAGATGTCGGATTTGATAAATACAAGTTTAGACTCTCACTTTCAGACTGGGATAAGAAAAAGGATCATTATGCTGGAGATCAAGCAAAATGGATATTAGCTGAAGAAACTTTAAGAAAGGTATTAAAAGATAAAGGCGTAGAATTTGAAGAAGCAATTGGGGAAGCAGCCTTCTATGGACCTAAAATAGATGTTCAAGCTTACAATGTCTTTGGGAAAGAGGATACGGTATCTACAATTCAGCTAGATTTCAACTTACCTGAGAGATTTGATATTAAATATATCGATGAGAACGGCGAAGAAAAGCAACCATACATGATACATAGAGCATTGATCGGATCATTTGAAAGATTCTTCTCATTCCTCATAGAACATCATGGCGGAGACTTCCCACTCTGGTTTACTCCAGAACAGGTATATATCATTTCAATATCAGAAAAACATAAAAAATATGCTGATGATGTCTACAGAGATTTGAAGAATGCGAAATTAAGAGTCATTCTAGACGATCGAAACAAGAGTATGCAATCCAAGATAAGAGATGCTGAAAAGATGAAGATCCCTTACATTGTAATACTTGGAGATAAAGAGATGGAAACAGAAACAATATCAATTCGAACCAGAAAAACCAAAGATCAGGGATTGATGAAAGTCCAAGAATTTATAGATACCCTTAAGGAAGAAATCCGAACGAAGGGTAATCCCACAAATTAATATATTTAAATTTAAAAATACAAAAATTTAATGGGATATAGTGAGAATAACAGTTACAATAAGGGTCAGTTTGTTAAAAAAGACTTAGGTCCAAGAAAAAATGAATGGATCAGAGTAACAGAGGTTCAGTTAATTGGTGCCGAAGGAGAGAATTTGGGTGTAGTAGAAACACCAAAAGCATTGATTTTAGCTCAAGAGGCAGGATTAGATCTTGTTGAAGTAGGTGCAACTGCAAAACCACCAGTATGTAAAATCATGGATTTCTCCAAATTTGTATATCAGCAAAATAAAAAGAAAAAGGCTACTTTAGTCAGTTCAAAAATGAAAGAACAGAAGGAATTTAGGTTTACACCAGTCATGGATGTAGGAGATACAAGCCATAGAATTAAGCGTGCACAAGAATTTTTAAGCAAGGGACATCCCGTTAAGCTCACAATGGTCAAGAAAGGGAGACAATCCAAGGAAATAGCTCAATTAGTTTTCGCTGAAATATTGACTAATTTCGCAGATTATAGTAGTATCGAAGCCGAACCAAAGATGGAGAATAACCGTATATCTATAACATTCAGACAAAATGGCAAGACAAAAAACAAACAAAACAGCGAAGAAGAGAATCCGGCTATCTAACCCTAGAGGGAACAGACCAGCTAAGATTAGATATAAGCAGAGCTGCCAAGGCCATTTGAAGACCAAAAGATCAACGAGATCTAAGAGAAGACAGAAATCAAATGCAATCATCACAGGTGCAAATGAGAAGAGAATGATTAAAAAAGTAATTAATCTGTAGAAATATAAGTCATGAGAGTCAAAGGTGGAACAGTAAGATCACGAAAACATAATAAAATCCTTAAGGCAACTAAAGGATATAGAATGAGCAAGAATCATTTGTATAGAGTTGCACATGAGGCATACATGCACGCTGGACAATATGCATACAATGCTAGACAGAGAAGACAGAGTCAGATTAGACAGCTTTGGATTAGCAGAATAAATGCAGCATGTAAGAATAACGAAATTCAATACAAGGACTTAATCGGTGGAATGAAATCAAAGAACATCGAATTAAACCGAATGGTTTTAGCAGATATTGCATACAACAATCCTGAAGTATTTAGCTTCTTAGTAAAATCTCTTTAGAGTTCTTTACTTTCGATATATAAAGGACTCTGCAAAGAGTCCTTTTTCTTTTTAAACAAACAATATACAATATATAAACAGGTTAATCTTAATAAAACCTACATGGATAACAATCTTGAAAAAATACAAGTCCAACTTCAAAAAGATATAGATCTCCCATACGATGAACTAAAGACAAAATACATAAGTACCAATGGACTTTTAACACTTGCAATGAAGGCTATCGCTTCCATTCCAAATGATCAAAAAGCTGCATATGGAAAAGGTATAAACCAATTAAAAAATAGTGTAACTGAACTTCTTGATCAGAAGAAAAACCAATCTTTAATATACTCACCCAATAATAGAATCGATCCGACGGCACCATTTGATGTAAATACACCAAAGAATGATAGGCCTCAGGTCTGGGACATCAAAGGAACTAAGCATCCATTACACAAAGAGGTTGAGAAACTAGTAGAAATATTCCAACGAATGGGTTTTGATGTAATGGAGAGTAAGCAGATGGATGATGACTACCATATGTTCGAATCACTTAATTTTCCTGTAGGACATCCAGCCAGAGATATGTACGATACATTCTGGACAGAGGATGGGTTTGTATTGCCAGCTCACACCTCTACAATGCAGAATAGGGCACTCAAACAGTCCAACCCTCCAATCAGGGTCGTATTACCTGGAAGAGTGTTTAGACACGAAGCTACGGACGCTAGTCATGGTCATACCTTCTATCAGATGGAAGGAATATATGTAGACAAGGGTATCTCTCTTGCAAATATGAAGGCTACAATAAAAACATTCTTAGAAGCATATTTAGAAACAGACCTAGAAGTCAGAATTCAGCCATCATTCTTCCCATTTACGGAACCAGATTGTGAGTTTGTCATCAGTTGTCCATTTTGTAATAAGACTGGATGCTCCACATGTGGTCATTCAGGATGGATAGAATTAATGGGATGCGGAATGATCCACCCTAATGTGTTAACACAGGGTGGAATAGATCCAGAGATATACAGTGGATTCGCATGGGGATTTGGAGTAGACAGATTAACAATGATCAAGCTGGCAATTAATGATATCCGATACCTCCGAGATTCTAACCTTAACTTCTTAAGACAATTCTAATTATGAAAATATCTGTAAACCTACTAAAACAACTTGGTAAGATCGACAAATCAAACGAAGAGATAGTAACAGGCATCAAAGAGCATATCGGTGAGGTAGAGAGCTACCAGGACCTCTCAAAAGACTATTCTGACATCATGGTCGCAGAGATCAAAGAGAAGAAGGATCATCCAGATGCAGATAAGCTTGGAGTCTATCAATTAGATACTGGAGAAAAGAAATTGGTTCAGGTATTAGCCGGAGACAAAACATTAGTAGTAGGAGATAAAGTAGCATATTTGAAACCTGGAGCTAAGGTTCCATACACTATATATACAGAAGAAAAGCCATTCATAATCCAATCAAGAGAAATGAGAGGATTACTTTCTGATGGAATGATGGGTTCGGAAAAAGAACTTAATCTCGGAAATGACCATACCATAGTTATGCGTCTTCCTGATGACGCTCCTGTTGGTAAACCTTTTGCAGAATATTACGAATTAGATGACTTCATCATAGATGTAGAGAACAAGGCATTAACCAACAGAGGAGACCTCTTTGGAATCTTAGGTTTAGCAAGAGAATTAACCGTAATCTTTGGTAAACCATTCGTAACACCAGCATGGTATACGGATGACACAAAGAATCTTAGAGAAGAACAAAGTTGCTTAGGTTTAAATATCATAAACGATGCCGAAGCCTTATGTCCTCGATATACTGCAATTGCAATGGATAATATCGTTGTAGAGGAATCTCCCCTATGGTTAAAGAGTGCATTGATAAAGTTTGGATATAAACCAATCAATAATATCGTAGATATCACAAACTACATTTCTCAGCTCTCAGGTCAACCTCTTCATGCTTTTGATTATGACAAAGTAATATCTAATGATCCAAATAAATCTGAAACTGCGAATATTACAATTAGAATGGCAAGAGCAGGGGAAAGTATTTTGGGATTGGATAGTAAAGTTCACGAGCTCAACGATCGTATAATGGTCATATGTGATAGCACCAACCCACTAGCCATTGCAGGAATAATGGGGGGATCGGAAACAGAAGTAGATAACAATACACAAAGAATTATCCTTGAATCTGCGAATTTTGATAAAACAAGTATAAGAAAAACCTCCATGATGCTTGGACTTACAACAGATGCAGGAACCAAATTTAAGCATGCGCTAGATCCTAACCAATGTATTCCTGTGCTAAAAGAAGCAGTACGTATGATTAAAGAATCTACCACAGGGACGATATCATCTGATATTGTCGATCTCTACCCAACAATCTCAGAACCAAAAGAGATTACACTTTCTCTTTCAAACGTAAATACACATCTTGGAATTGATTTACAAAAGGATACGATTGTACAAATTCTTAAGAATCTCGAATACCCAATAGTCAAACAAGACGATGACCTATTAACAGTATTAGCACCAACATGGCGTAAGGATGTAACAATAAAGGAAGACATACATGAGGATATTGGAAGGATCTATGGATATAACAATATAGACTCAATTTTGCCATTGAGGAATCTCATTCCTGCAAAAGATAATCAGATATTTGCTTTAAAAAAGAAAATCCGACAAATATTTGCAGATAGTGGAGCAAATGAAACAGATACACATAGCTTCACTGATATTCCAACATTGGAAAAGGCAAATTTAGATGCAGATAAGGCATACAAATTAAAAAATGCACTTGCTCCAGAACTATCTTTAATGAGGACTTCTCTCATTCCATCTCTTTTGGTTAAGACACAAATGAATTTACAGGAGGGATATGATAAATTTATTCTCTTTGAAATGAATATCCCACATATTCAAGGATATGAAGATGAGAATAAACTTCCTAAAGAGGACTGGCATCTATCATCTGTCATAACCTCAATTGAAAAACGAAGTGACTCGGCATATTACATCGCGAAGAGGTATCTTGAAAAGATATTAAGTACTTTGAATATTCAAGATATTGAGTATACATTGTTGTCAGAATTTTCTGAAGAGAATCTTTCCGAAGAGATTAAGAATAGTATGTATATGTTTGATAGAAATACTTCTGCAATTGTAACTGCTGGAGATATTGTTTTAGGGATCATTGGTGAGATAGATAATAAGGTAAAGGGAAATTTCAAATTACCTAAGTATACTGCTGGCCTAGATATTAATATCAATGCATTGAACTCTATTGATATAAAGAACAATAAGTATACTGAAATGCCCAAATATCCAGAGAGTAGGGTCGACCTCTGTGTTGAGGTTAATAATGATATTCAGTACAAGGCTCTTTATGACTCAATCTATAAAGATATTAACAATGATGATATTAATGGGAAAGTAACATGCCTAGATATATATAAGGAAAGTGAAAAAGCAGATACGAAGAGAATTACATTTAGCCTTGCAATACGAAATTTTGAAAAGACATTAAATGATAAAGATATTAAGTCAATTACGCAAAAAGTAATAAAGAGATTAGAAAGTAACTTCCAGGCAAAGATAATTTAATAAGTAACAGTGATTGAGGATGCTGTTATAGTAGTGCTACCCTTCAATGCTGTTGCCGAAATTGTATATGTACCATGGGCAATACTACCCAAATTCCACGTATAGATCCATCCATCTCCACCGTTACTATCAGTCCCACTAGCAATTATTGTTGAGCCCTGTTTTATACTTACCGATACACTATCAACACTTCCACCTGTTGGATTTACAACCACATTAGTATTTCCAGTTATTGTAGCTCCATTGGAAGGACTAATAATACTTAACGAAATACCAGATCCAGCAGCTACTACGTTAATAACCACACTTGTACTATCTGTCTTACCATAGTTATCTGTAGCTGTAACTGTAATGGTATGAACACCTACACCTGTACTTGAGGGGACAACATATGTTACTAAGTATGTCCCATTTGACTGCATTGTCGCACCTGCGATATTATTTCCATCAAATTTTACGCTAAAATCTGAAATACTCTCCAAGAATGATACTGACCCTGTAATTTCAACATTGGTACCAGCCTCTACAGATTGGCTCGTAGTAGGAGTACTGATATCCACAATTGGTGCATTGTCTGGACCTAAAGGTAATGTACATGTGCCAGTTGCAGGCTCAGAGATAAGATATACTGATTTCTTCATTCCTAAAAGATACTTTTCATAAGCACCCTGCTGTAATGTATTTCCCAATTTTGTAGTAATTAGAACCTTCGAAGTTGTTAAACCATATTTTTGTGCAGCTGATAAATTGTCTGGAATTAGATTATTAGACTTACATATCTCAACTGTTTTCCTATTATCAACTGGAGGAGCTGAACCCTCAAGATATATTGAGGCTTCCTTCTTACAAGTAACTCCCTCTCCTGGAGTGGCTCCAGTATCAGTACATACAGTTGTAGAAAGCACACCAGCTGGTCTATTGTAGCTTTCAGGAACATATCTATCTGCCACACGCTTTACAAACGAATTTGCAATACGAAGAGGAATAGTTGATCCCCAAGCTCCTGGTGCTACTTCTCCATTATTATTACCATTCCAAACAGCGACAACAAGATTTTGATGGTAGATAATTGTAGTCAAATCTTTTGGACCATCTGTAGTACCTGTTTTTCCACAAACTCTTTTTCCATTAATAGTGTAATATCCATTATCTGGTCGATCATTAAACCCTCCCAAATCACACAACATCCAGTTAACAGCATAGATATCTTTCTCTGCATAAACTCTTTTTCCTTTAGTTTCTTTGTATTCTTCTAGAACTTCACCATTTGAATCTTCTACTTTAAGAATAGGGGTCACATCATATTTCACACCTCCACTTGCTAACACAGTATATGCAGTAGCATGTTCTAAGAGGGTTTCCTCACCAGAGCCCAAGGCTAAACTCAAACCGTATGCCGCCTTATTCGCAAGACTTGTAATACCAACTGTTTCTGCCGTCTGAAGGAAGTTATCAATCCCAACCATTTGTAGTGTATATACTGCTGGGACATTTCGAGAGTATACTAGGGCTTTCCTAGCAGTCATAGTACCCGAATTCTTACTATCCCAGTTCTTAGGATCATATGTTCCGAATTTGATTTCTGCTAAGTCAGGCGCTTCAGTCCATGGGCCATATCCTTGTTCAATAGCAGTTAGATACACGAATGGCTTTATAGATGAGCCCATCTGCCTCTGGCTCAACGCAATGTTCACATTTCCGTCAACCCTTGGATCCTCAATATTCCAATAATCAACTGATCCTACCATGGCCAAAACTTGACCATTGTTTGGTTCCATAACTACCATAGCACCATTATTAATATTGTTCTTTTTTGCATTATCTACTCCCTTTGAAACTTCTTCCTCTGCTATTTCTTGTACTGGATAATCGAGAGTCGTAGTTACTTTCAATCCACCTTTCTCAACACGGTCAATTCCATATTTTTCAACCAAAAGCTGTTTAACATAGAAGACAAAGTGTGGTGCTTTAATATCTATTTTTCTTGTACTGTAAACCAATTCCTCATCCTTAGCAGCTTGAATTTCCTCTTCTGTAACTCCTGTCAGCTCTTTGTGTTTAAGCATCTGATCCAATACGTATGTTTGCCTATTTTTAGCCATATCTGGGTTAGTACCATACAAAGGAGAGTATACTCCTGGGCTCTGAATTACTCCTGCAATAATTGCACTTTCAGCAAGGTCTAATTCATCTACATTTTTTCCAAAGTAAGCATTTGCTGCTGCTTGCAAACCATAGTTAACACCACCAAGAGGGACTTCATTAAGATACATCTGAAGGATTTGATCCTTGGTAAGGGTTTGCTCAACCTGCATTGTAATCAAAATCTCTTTGATTTTACGAGTATATTTCTGTTGGTATGCATCCTCTCCGAGCACATCGTAAAGAATTGTATTTCTTACCAACTGTTGAGTAATTGTACTTGCACCACCAGTAATACCACCAGCTTGTAGATTTCTCAATAATGCAGCTGCAATTCCTTTGTAATCTAATCCTTTGTGCTGATAAAATTCTATATCTTCTGCAGAAAGTACAGCCCATTTGGTTTTCTCGGGGATATTCTCTATAGCTACAAATTCTCTATTCTGATTTCCATATATGGTGTACAGAACTGTCCCATTTCTATCCAATATCTGCGTACTTTCATCCGATGTTCTAGTTACTAATTCATCTGGAGATGGTAATGATTTTTGGATGTTTTTCAGATATATACCAACTCCTAGTAATACAATACAACCTATGAAGAACACTATTCCTATGAGTATATAGAGTATCTTCTTCATCTTCGGTTTTAGAGATTTCTTGCTCTTTCCACGCGTAGTTTTGCTTGAAGTTCTGACATTGCTATTACTGTATTTTTTAAAGACATTATATGTGGCCATACTTCTCGAGCTATGCACAGGTCGTCTAGTAGATCGTGTTCGTGAGTTGGAAATTCCTACACTGTATTTCATTTAGATTTCGGTATTTAAGCAGCTTAGTTATATACATTGAATATATATAATTTGGCACTTTTATTCAAGCCCACTAAACTCACTCAAGGACTATCCTAGGTCAGACCTTTTTACAACCTCTAGATATGGTACCCATATCAATACAAACGACATCCATAGAAAAGGACTGTCCTAGGTCTAACCTTCATATATATATGTGATATAATTTTCGGTATGGAAAACAAACTGTCTACATCACCTTACAAGGGCACAACTGATACATATCCTGAGGATATGTTAACCAACAACTATATCTTCGACACTTGGAAATCCGTCGCTCAAAGGTTTGGTTTTGAAGAATATGATACTCCCTTGATTGAAGAAACGGCTTTGTATATTGCCAAATCTGGGGATGAGATAGCTTCAACACAGCTATATAACTTCGTCGATAAAGGTGGAAGAGAAATAGCCATTAGGCCAGAAATGACTCCATCATTAGCACGAATGATTGCTGCAAAGAAAAATGATTTAACACTTCCACTTAAGTGGTTCAATATAGGTAAATACTATCGATATGAAAAACCACAAAGAGGAAGAAGACGTGAGTTTATACAATTAAATATAGATATTTTGGGAATCCCAACATTGGAAGCTGAACTTGAAATCTTTCAATATATCCTGGCAGTAATGGAAGAGTTTAAGGCTCCAAAAGAAACATACGAAATCAGAGTAAACAGTCGATATCTCTTAGATTATCTTTTCGAAGAAATTCTTAGACTTTCAGAAGAGAAGAAAGCGAAAGTTGGAAGAGCCATAGACAACTACACGAAGCTTGGTAAAGAGGCTTTTGTTGAATATCTTAAAGAATTAGAACTAACAGAAAAACAGATCAATAGCATATTGGAATTTCTTAACAGCACGTTGGAAGATTTAAAAAAGATTGCTGATAAATCAGACGGCGCAAAACAGTTAATTGAACTTTTTGCTAAAGCAGAGGAATTAGGGTTAACCAATATCCGATTTGAGCCTTCAATCATGCGTGGACTAGCATATTATACCGGAACTGTAATAGAGATGTTTGATATTGGAAGTAAAGAGAACCCAAGAGCATTGTTTGGTGGTGGTAGATATGATGATCTTTTATCCATGTTTGGGCAAGAAGAACTTCCCGCATTTGGAATAGGTTGGGGAGATACAACCACCCGAGATTATCTTGAAACATATGGGCTAATCCCAGAAACCAAAACAGATACAAAAGTATTCTTGCCTCTCTTTGACATAAAACTTTATGCATATATACAAAAGATTGCAAAAGGTTTAAGAACAAAAGGAATAAATACTGAAACACAACTTACTGCAATCAAATTTGGAAACCAATTGAAATATGCATCTAAGAAGAATATTCCTTGGGTTATGATCATCGGTGAGGATGAAATTAATGCAAAGAAAGTACAGCTTAAAAATATGGAAACTGGAGAACAAAATCTTGTGACTTTAGAAGAGGCTATCGAAACTATCAAATCGTAAGTCTTTTGTAAGAATTCCAGGGTTAGAATGTATGTTATGGTTAATTCAGCAGAGGAGATTCTCTGTATTACAAATAACTACGCATACAAAGAACAGCTACGAAATCTTTTCATCTCTCATTCAGACATAGCTTTCACTTTTGCCAACAATATTTCAGAGGCTGAAGTTCGGCTACAAGACAAACGATTCTCATTGATATTAATTGATGATTCACTCATACAAGAAAACCCATATGATTCAGAAAAATTATTTGCGCTTCTAGTTTCGCTTTGCCTTACCCAACATGTATTAATCATAATTCCAGCATTAGAAAAAGATCTCTTCTACAAATATATAAGTCGAGGATTTACATATATTACCAATATGGAGACAGCTAGATATATGCTTCCTGCAGTTTTAAGACACCTTGAAGAATTCAAACTAAAACGACCCCCTCCTGAAAATATATCCTTTAAAGGACTATCAATATATCCTCAATCTAGTACGTTGATCTTTAAAAAATGTAAAATATCTATTACCAACATAGGCATGTTAATTATTCTCTTTCTGGTTAAACATGGGGGCCATAGTTCAACATGTGCAATACAAAAATATCTTCAATCTATTCTAAGAAGAGAAATAACTGAATCATATGTTTCAGTCAATATTCATCGTCTCACAAAGAGCATTTACAAAGTGACCGGCTTGAAGATAATTAAGAATCGATATGGAGTAGGCTACCATCTTGTTCTCTAAACCTTTTTCTTCCACTCCGCTATCTTGTTTAACGCTTCAATTGGTGTCAGATTATCCAAATTCAATTTCTGTATTTCTTGTTCAACCTCAGAATCTTTGGCTGTAAATAAAGGCATTTGAAACGCATTCTGTGCATATGGTGCCTTTGATGAAAAGACCTCTGAATCTCTTAGTTCATTCTTAGACTCAAACATATTCTTCTGCTCAAAACCTTCAAGTATTTCATTTGCTCTTTTTATGACTTTCATTGGGAGTCCTGCCATCTTAGCTACATAGATACCATAACTTCTGTCCGTTCCACCTTTAACTATCTTTCTTAAAAATATGACAGTCCCTTTTTCAAGATCTTCTTCAACCAATACATTGTAATTCTGAACACTCTCTGGAAATTTCTCAGCTAATTTCAGAAGCTCATGGTAGTGAGTAGCGAACAGGGTACGTGCTTTGTTTTCATTAACCAAGTATTCAGCTATGGCCCATGCAATACTTACACCATCGTAGGTACTCGTACCACGTCCAACCTCATCTAATACAATCAAACTATATTTTGTAGCATTATTAATAATATTGGCCGCCTCATCCATCTCCACCATAAATGTACTTCGGCCCCTGGAGAGATCATCTGATGCCCCAACTCTTGTAAATATTCTATCGACTATCGATATCTCTGCCTCACTTGCAGGGACAAAACTTCCTAGTTGAGCCATTAATACAATTGTAGCCACCTGTCGTATATATGTAGATTTACCTGACATATTTGGACCTGTAAGAATAGCCATATTGGATTCTTCGAAATTGAGTAGAGTATCATTGGATATGAATTCTTCTGAAGATATCTTTTCAACAATAGGGTGTCTTCCTTTTTTGATATCAATAATTCCATTCTTCTCTCCAATCTCATATATCTTTGGTTTTACATACTCATTTTGAGAGGCAATATATGCGAAGTTAGCTAATACATCTGTATTTGCAATGAATGTAGCTACTTTATGTAATGCTTCGAGATAAGGGATGAATGTATCTCTAAATTCAGAGAATAGCTTGTATTCTAATGCTCCAATCTTTTCTTGGGCGTTGAGAATGATATCTTCCTTGGCTTTTAATTCTTCGGTTATGAATCTTTCTGCATTTACTAATGTCTGCTTTCGGATATATCTCTCTGGGACTTTGGCTAAATGTGAATTGGTAACTTCAATGTAGTATCCAAATACTTTGTTAAAACTAATCTTTAATGATGTGATACCTGTTTTGGCTTTTTCATCTTCCTCGAACTGTTTTAGCCATGATTTACTGTCGCCACTTAATGATCGTAGTTCATCTACTTCTGGATTAAACCCGGTTTTAATGATCCCGCCATCGGTTATGGTAGTTGGTGGATCGTCTGTGATAGTTGCTTCTATCTGAGTTATTAATTTTTCAAGTGTTGGGGTATCAATATTTTCTGTAGCTATGTCTAATTCTTTTTTTAGTACTTCTGATATTTCTAATGCATTTTTTAATGATACTTGTAGTGCATTAAAGTCTCTTCCATTGGCTCGGTTTAATCCAATCTTTCCAACTATTCGATCAATATCATTAATGTTTTCTAACTTACTTCGGATATCTGTTAAACACTCTTGTTTGTTGTATAGCTTTTCTACTATGTTTAATCTCTCATCTATACTCTTCTTGTCTATGAGTGGGTTTAATATCCATGAGTAGAGTAGTCTTCTTCCCATTCGGGTAGATGTTTGGTCTAGTACCCCAAAGAGTGAATCTGATATATTTCCACTGTATGCACTTGCTACTAGTTCTAGGTTTCTGATGGTTGCTCGGTCCAGGATCATTGTTCTGTCTGTATTTACTCGTTTTGGTTTGAGTATATGCTTTGGATCCATGAGCTGGGTTTCTTTGATGTACTGGAGGCCCATACCTACGGCTATGATATCTCCATTGTCTTGAGATATATCTAAGCTTTCCATATTTTTAATATCGTAGAATTCCTTTACTATTTCTGTAGCATAGTCTTTGTTCTTTAATCCTTTTTCTACAAAGTGTACTGGGGTATTGGGGAAGAGTAGGGTGTCTTCTCCTTCTATGACTAGTATTTCTTCTGGATAGTAGGAGGAGAGTATGTTGCTTACACTGTTCTCTGTATATTTCTCCGTTATGAGTAACGACTCTCCTGTTGATATATCACAGAGTGATACTGAGAGGGTTTTCTTTTCTAAGTAGAAGCTAGCAAGATATGAATTTTTTACTGCATTGGCTTCGTCTCCGTCTAGGGTTCCGGGTGTTACTATTCTTGTTACTCCTCGTTTGACTATTCCTTTTGCAAATTTTGGGTCTTCTAATTGGTCGACTACTACTACACAGTAGCCTGCAGCAATTAACTTGGGTAGGTATTGGTCTATGGCTTTGTGTGGGAATCCTGCTAGTGGTACTTTGTTGTTTTCTTTGTTTCTAGCGGTTAGGGTTATGTTTAATACTTTGGCTGTTAGTTTGGCATCGTCTCCAAAGGATTCGAAGAAATCTCCCATTCTGTA
>LBSF01000004.1 GCA_000991805.1 candidate division WS6 bacterium GW2011_GWC2_36_7
ATATCTGAAAATCATGCTATTGCTTTTACTTCAAGGGTTACGCTAAATAATTTGAGTGTGCCTGGTGGATATGGTGGAGTCGCCCATTTCCCAATGCTTGATATTGTACATCCAGCAACAGAAGAAAATATAGAATATTTAATAACTGAGGTTAGGAGAAAATGTGGATTAGAAAAATTCTTTGTTTTAAAATCATCTAACAATGGAATGATGGTTATTGGTGCAGAGCTATTTGATGAAGAGAATTTCGAAGCATTTCTTTTTGATTCATTATCAATTAATCATGTTGAAACACAGGGTATAGATGGTTATTGGCTAGATGATAGGTGGGTCTCAAGATGTTCTCAGGACGGTGTAGCTGAGACTGGGAATAGGATAAATAGATGGAGATTTAATGGTGCGTTAAGAAAAATGGCTAGCCCTCCTCAAAAACCTGATGAGCCAATAATAATGGGGGCATCATTTTAGACTATTGATTCTAGGGTGCCCGATATATCTTCTTTCGAAGAAAAATATCGGGACACCCCTCATTCATTTACCAAATACTATTTTGATATTATCTTCGGTTTAAAGAAGATAGCTAAAAGAGATATAACTCCAAGCACTGTAAATGCTATGAATACTCCTTTAGTATCTACTAAAAAACCGATAACAGGATTAAACACTGTTAACATCAAGCGTCGTGCCATGTTCACAAAAGATAGTACAGTTGATCTTTGATCTTCCTCTATCTCGTTGTTCACATTATCTGAAACTAGTGTCGAAACTTGCAGTCCTAATCCGCCAGAAAAAGCCAATACGAAAAGAATTCCAATTGTATTATGCAATACCCCTCCTATGATGAATCCTAATCCAACAATTATGGCTATTAAGATTAGAACTTTCTTAAGGCCTAGTTTCTTGAAAAGAATAGGGAATAGTCTGAGAACTAAAAGCTGACTTCCTAGTAGTACTATTCTGTATTCACCAAACGCGATGTCATCAACAGAAAGTACTCTGAGGGCTTGCTGGTATAGCCAGATTACAAAATAACTAGTTGAACCCAGTAAGCCTGTATATATTGCTAACTTTCTTAAAGTAATATTACTTTTTAAAAGTTGGAACGCTTCCTTAGCTACTTCAGTTGGTTTCCTTTTTTTCTTACCGCCTTGTGCGGGTTTAATAAGAAAGCCCAAGAGAAGTATAACAAGGAGGTTCGTAAATATTCCTAATCGGAATATTTGTTGTACTGGTAGCAATGTATTTATGTATATAAATATTACAGATGCTACAATCATCCCTATGATGTTAAAAGTCTTTGCAGTTGCATAAATTTGTTTAAATTCACTTTGAATATTGTATTTCTCTGCTATTCCGTACATCCATGCTTCCTTAGATCCCGATATAAAGGCTATACCTGCAGCAAATATGAATTCTGAAAGTAGGAACAGCCATATGTTAGGTACAATACTGTATGTAATTGTTCCTATGATTGTAAGAATATATCCTATTAGCACGGATTTCTTCTTCTCTAGGATGAATATCCATAGTGTAAACCAACTTTGAAGCATTTGGGTTTGAGTTTGATTTAGTCCGCCCCAGTCTCGAAAGAATATCAAGAGTACGGAACCAATTAACTCTAAACCTAATATGAAGTCTACTATCCAGAACAGGTATATTTCCTTTGGCCAAGCAAATATCTTTTTCATTTCGTTTCTCCTTTTTAAAATATGTATTTGGTTATTAATGAACAATACCTACAAATATTTAAATTTGTGGGTGTATAACTTCCAAATACAATTAGCTTTTAAAAGGGAAAACAAAAAACCTCCAGTATTTGGAGGCTATTCACTGACAATTTGGTTAGGAATTATGCAATAGATAGGTCTCCAATATAGTGTGTTGCGTGTAGAACGTAACCACACATAGATGGCTTGGTTGTAGCGAACTTATTAATTTGTCTATTGCTTATGTTTTGCATAATGGGGAGATTATATACTCATTTAAATGAGGAATGCAAGAGGAATACAAAGGAATGTGCATAAAATGCACTTTGCTTTATTAAATTTTTATTATACATATTTATATTTCACTAATCTAAATAACCCTTTCTCCGGTTTGTATACCATATCTGGATATCTTTCTACTAATTTCCATACACATCCATTTATTGTCTTAGGATGGAATGATGGGTATGATGTTTTAATCATAGTTAATAGTTCTGACCAATGTATTCCTTCCGGATTGTTTTCTAATATCTCTAATATCTTTGTATATATTTGTCCTGTGATTGTTGGTTTTTGCATATTCAAGTATATATGAAAATCCTTACTGATGGGAAATTTGTAAAATTTAGCTGTATAATTGACTAATAATATCTCAAAACACATCTATGGAATTAAAAGATAAAGTTGTTCTAATAACAGGTTCTTCAAGTGGTATAGGTAAAACTACAGCAATCAGATTTGCAAAAGAGGGAGCAAAAGTGGTGATTAACTATCATATTAACGAAGAAGGAGCTAATGAAACCCAAAAGGAGATAGAAGCAATAGGTGGGGATTGTTTAGTAGTAAAAGCAGATGTCTCCAAACCAGAGGAAATAAGTATGTTGTTTAAAAAGGTGATAGAGAAGTATTCTACGGTAGATGTGTTGATAAATAATGCTGCTATCCCAAATGATAAGGTTCCATATCTTGAAGCGACACCAGAAGATATATACGAATTAGTAAATACTGATTTAGTAGGGCCAATGTTATGTTCTAAAAAGGCTATAGAGCTTATGCAAAAGCAAGGTTATGGGAAAATTATCAATACTAGCTCAATAAGAGGTTGGGAATATGGTGGTAGATCTGTTGTTTATGCTTCCTCTAAGGCTGGTTTAAACAGCTTCTCAAGAACTTTAGCTAAGATGGTAGCTCCAGAGATTCAGGTTAATGCTGTGGCTCCTGGCTTTGTTAAAACTAGGAACTATGACAAGATGTCTGAAGAACAATGCAAATCATTTATAGAACAAACTGTCTTAAAGAGATGGGTTACAGAGGATGAAATAGCTGATGCGTTTATATTTCTATGCAAGAATGATGCTATGACAGGACAGGTGATATATGTAGATGCAGGGTTTACGCTAAAATAATTGCATAAATTAAAATAGGAACGTTTGTATGATTGATAGATTTGCAGACTGTGTATTTATCGGTTTTAAAGCTGAACAGCTGAAAAATCTTCCATTACTTTCAAAAAAGGCTCCTTTGGAATATTGGAATTTACAGAAAATGTCCTATTATCAATTCATTCGTAGATTGAAAGCCAAGGTTCCACCCGCAAACGAAAATGTTTCTAAACACAACTATTCCGTAGAAAAAGAAGATAAGCAATTTGGAATTGGAATTACAAAAGAGGAGTATGAAAAATTATCATGGGGGATTCTTTTTCCCAATTATTATGACTATAACTTTTATCATTTTACATTTTGTCTTTATGAATTTAAGGATTTTTTTCTTACTCCAGATATTCTGGTAACTAATATAGGCATCCAGTGGTTTCCTAGAGACAAGAATGATGCTTATATGCAATTATGGTTTGAAGATGAATTACTAGAAATCATTAATTCAGGATTTCATAATTTTTATGAAAAATACCATCAAACGTTTAGTAGAATAATAATAGATTATTCTCAGATATCCAAATGGAGCCAAGAAGATTGGCGAATATATATGTCATTCAATCTATATCGAGACTTTCATACTTATAAAACAGAAAGACATCTTCTAACTTGGCAAAAAGAGTTTGTCGATTCAATGACTATCTTCGAAATGCTTTTGACTGCAGAAGAGAATGAGCAAACTGAGATTGGATACCGACTGAAGAAGAGATTTGGTCTTCTTTTGGGAAAACAATTTCCTGATTATGCTACAGTTTTAAGTAAAGCCTATAAATTTAGAAGTGAATTTGTGCATGGATCTATATTTGTAGGATTAAAGAAAAGGACCAAGGTGGGTGATGATGAAGCTTCTGGAATAGCGAATTTGACATTTTCAAAAGAGGTTTTGTATATAAGTACAGAAATTCAAAGATACCTAAGATATTTAGTCTTTATGTATGCAGTTCTTTATGAGGAAATGATTAAAACATCTTCAGATTTTAAAGATGTTATTTCTGCTTTAGAGGCGGGGTTACTGGATGATTTTACAAAGAAGAAAATACAGAAAATAGTTTCAAAAACAATACGATGGCTCCCCGAGTAGGACTCGAACCTACAACCGAACGGTTAACAGCCGTTTGCTCTACCATTGAGCTATCGAGGATTATCAACAACAGCTATTATATCCACTCAATCCTTATTCTGCAACATCATCATCACCTAATTTGTCATACATATAGGGTTCAATAGATTCTGTATATTTTGAATTAGGCTCATCATATGGCATATACGTAATACTAATCTTATGACCATCGCTAAGTGTAGCCGAATTATCAACATCTTCTTCTCTCTCAATACCCCTAACTATTCTAAACACCGCTTGATCAATAGCAGCCCTGTTAGGGTCTTCCTCACCTTGAACATTGAAATCCCATATATCAAAATCATCATCCAAAGATTTTAGTAACAAACAATTACCTGATTTTGCTAAGTTATTTTTCATCTCTACCCTTCTTCTAGTTGCCAATATCCTGTCCTTACTAGTTTGACCCTCTCTCTTCTTTTCTAAATGCCAAAACATATTACCCATCTGTATCTCTTCGAACATATCTGGGTATCTCTGTATTAATTCTTCTGTTCGAGTTATTAATGCTGGTGTCTTACTATCATGTAAATCATCATCATCTTGGTTACTACCAGGTATATAGTCTCCCATAATATTTACAAGTCTAAAGTTATATTTGCTCTCTTGTACATACCAATATATCATTAAATATATATAACTTGTAAGGGTAATAAATATGGAAAAAAAGATCATACAAGTAACATTCGTAGGAATGGAACCTACAGAGGCGTTAAGGAAATATCTACTAGAGAAGATATTAAAAAAAGAGAATCTTTTAGAAGAGGCAACAAAGGTCGAAGTATTTCTTAAGGAACAAACATACAGCAAGGGCATACAAAATGATTTTAGAATAGATATAGATGTATATTTACCAAAGGCAGCTGTTAGAGTAGAGGAGAGTGGTTCCGAAATGTATGCAAATATAGATAAGGCAACAGACGTATTGTTTAGAAGATTGAAAAGGTACAACGATCAGAAAGCCCATTGGGAGGGACAAGAATCATGGAGAGTACTAGAGGCAGAAGTAGCTCAGGAATCTATCTCTAACGAGCCTGAGATCCCTCTTGATGACTATTCTGACTATGTACCCAAGATAGCCAAGAGAAAGATAGCAGATGATATGTCTCCATTAGAAGAGGGAGAAGCAATTGAGAGGATGGAGCTAATGGGATATGATCATTTCCTTTTTAGGAATAAAAGTACAAACAAGATATCTATGATATACCGAAGGAAAAAGGGAGACTATGGACTAGTAGAACCACCGGATGATTTAGTTTAATATGTATTAACAAAAAAGGAGGCATTATGCCTCCTTTTCTTTTACATATTCAATATATTTACTTAGCTGTTAAGTTCTTAAATATATTAATGGTAGTTCCAAATAATCCATAGGTTGGCTTACTTGTAGCATTATTCTGAATCTTGTATTCAGCTTCTTTACTTGCCAACCATGTAGATTTTGTATTTGAAACCTGCTGTTGAACATAGTAAGTTGTAGTCTGTGCTTTGTATGTATCAAAGTCTAGTTTCGCACCAGTTTCTAATGCAGCTGTTTCTGTTGGGAACATCTGTGCACTATACTGTGTGAAGAAGCTTTTGAGATCATCATCCGTATATGTAATGGTTGGAGTTAAAAGTTTGGTTGTCAGAATATCTAATTTAATCTCTTTCTTTAACTCTGTATCTGTAAGATTATTTGCTTTCAATGCTGCCTCATATTCTGTTTGTCCACCAAGACTGGTTACAATCTGATCAACCTGAGTTTGAATCTCTTCGTCGGATGCTGTGATCTCAGCTTTCTTTGCTTCTTGTGCTATTACTTCGTTATCAATCAACTGTGTAGCTCCAGCTTGTCCATATGCCTGTTGTAGTAACTTATTCCATTCAGATTTGGATATTCTTGTACCATTAACAATAGCTACACTGTAGTCATTGTTTAGATATTGAACACCAAGATCAATTAATGCAAATGAACCAACTACTATCAACACAAGTGCTACGATTTTTAAAACTGTTTTTGAAGTCTTTGATTCCTTCATTTGAGTAAACATTTTTTTAAAATCAGGCATCTTTACCTTAATCTTTATATTTGAAAGATTTGGTTTCTTTACTACAAATTTAACCTTTGTAGGTGTGACTGAAGCTTTTGTTTGGGACTTTTTAGTAGGGCTCTTTTTCTTATCTTTAGACATTGATGGACATATCTATGAATTTATTAATGTCTAGTTTAGCAGAATATCCTGTAAGTGGAAAGAGGGGGAGTTACTTTAGGTGAACATATATAGATCGTTTGCCATCACTCTGGACAACAATAGCATAGTTTTGATGACAACTATCAACACCTCGATACAAAGTCCCACCATATGCAGAGAGTACAGGTGCGTTGGCTGCTCCCGTAGGGCGGGAAAGATCTATGGCTCTTCCGTTATGGTAGTCTTGAGTCATGATTACAGTACCTGCGATAGGAACCTGGTACTTGTTTGAGCGCACATATGGATAGTTCCAGCCATCATACGAACTTATGATCCCAGAACTTTCACCCCATACGAGATATCCTGCAAATGGGTCTACACTTGCTGAAAAAGTCCCAGATGTTCTTGTATCTATACCGAAATGCAAATGGGCACCTGTAGAACAAGCAGAGGTCCCGGGGTATACATATCCAATGATTGAACCTCTAGCAACAGGCCCACTGTTTACTATATCTCCCATATGGGCATTTATCCATGTAATAATAGCCGCATCTAATTGTGACTGTAGTGTTTTGTTTTGTCTTAAAGCAGAAAGTAATTCAGAAGATTTAGCTTGTGATTGAGCAAGAAGACTATTCTTTTCCTCAATCTGCGCTTTCAAGCTCTCATTTTGAGCGGCCAAATTAGACCTTTCGGAAAGAATAGCATCCTGTTTTGTTAACAGTTTTGTTTTTTGTTCAGAGAGATCATCTTCTTCTCTTTTAAGCGCAACTACTTTCTGAGAATAATCTTCTAAGGAAGCAATATCTTGTGCACGAGTGACTATTAAATATTTTGTTTTTCGCAATATGTTTGAAAAACTCTTGGAATCGAGGAATAGATCAAAAGGACTTAGGAATGAATACTTGTATGATTCTGAAATTCGTTGATTAACAGTACCTTCTAAGACGGAGATCTCTTGCTTCATCAGTGAGACAGAGTCTTCTTTCTCCTGTATATCCTGTTCTAGAAGTTTAATTTCAATATCATGTGCAGCTATTTCTATTTCCAATGATTTAATTAATTTCTGAGTCTGACTTACTTGATTAGATATATATGTAATCTTTTCTTCAAGACTTAACTGTTTGTATTGCTCCTGGTTGAGTTGGTTTTGTAGTGTACCTTGTTGTTTTTGGAGTAGGGTAAATTGCTCAAGAAGATAGTTATAGCATTGTACTTCAGACATACTTCCTGGACAGGTAGTCGAGGCCGAAACTGGTTTGTCCTTGTATACCATCAAACCAATGAAAAAGGTAGTTAACAATATCGTAACTAAAGTTGTAGGAACCAACTTTTTAATATTCATATCTATTTCAAATATCTCCTTACTGCACTAAAACTGCTAATTACACCTAGGAGAGAACCAAAGACGAGGTGAGTGATATAGTAGATAGGGATGAAGGCAATATTGGGAGTTCTTAAGAAATTCAAATTAAAATCAGAAAGCATTTGATTTAACCAACTGGCAAAATCAGTACCTTGGGTATACGCTACTACAACATACCAAGGAATTATTATTAATGTAGCGGCTAAGAAGCCTCCAACTAAACCATAGAATGCCCCCTCAAGTATAAAAGGAGTCTTTATGAATGAATTGGTTGAACCTACTAAGTTCATAATCTGTATTTCGTCCTTGTGTGCATTAATATTGAAACCAATAGTGATTCTAATTAAAAAGAAGGATATAACCAATAGGCCAGATATTAAAACAATAGCTCCAACATTGATTATTCTTGAAAGAGATTTTAGATTATCAACTACGTCTTTAAAGTACATAATCTCATCAATACTAGGATTTACATCCTTCTCCTGATTTACATTTGTAATTACCTGAAGTAACCCATCTATATTGTAAGCTCTAATTTCTAAACTAGGTGGAAGTGAATCAGCTGTAACTGTTGAAATCAAATCAGGATTATCTGCAAAATCTTCTCTATATATTGAAAGTGCATCTTCTTGAGAGACATATTTAATGTCTGCGATTAATGTAGGGTCATATATCTTATCTCTAAGTGTAAGAATATCGGACTCGGGAGTATCTTTTTGGAAGAAGATTATAACCTGAGAGCGTTGTTCGTAATACTTAACTGCAACTCTACTAAGTATAGCAGCGCTTATGAAGAAAGAAGTTATGGAGAGTACTATTGTGCTAACAAAGATTGTAGCAAACGAAAGCCATCTATTTCTTCGAACATTCTTTTTGGTCGTATCAAATACTTTTGATGTCTTATTCATGTTTTTCTTTGTTTAAATAATTGGCGACATACTTTTCTAATTCGTCTTGTTGAGACTTATTGAGTTTCAGGTTATTAAGATCTGAGTTGGTCAGATTCAAAATCATATCTATATCAGATATCTTAGCCTTGTCAAAAATCTCATTAATCCCTATATCCAATCCTTTGAATTTTACATTCTCTTCCTCTTTCTTATTTTCTTTGTCTTTTGTTTCTTCTGCGGATGTCTTCTTTGGTGTCTTTACAGTATCATAGTCACCCTTATTGTCCGAGATTACCTTTCCCTGGTCTATTCTTACAACTCTTGTTTTCATTTCGTTAACGATACCTCTATCGTGGCTAATAATCATGACTGTAGTTCCACCTTTATTGATTTTCTTTAGTATCTCTAAAACCTGCATAGCATTATCGGGATCGAGATTTCCAGTTGGCTCATCAGCAATAAATAGCTCTGGGTTATTGGCTAAGGCTCTAGCTATAGCTCCTCGTTGTTGTTCTCCGCCTGATAATTGGTGTGGAAAGAGATTTCTTCTGTCTTGTAAACCGACGGTTTCAAGGAGATAGTCAGTGGTTTCTTTAATTTCTTTGTCTTCTTTTCCTAAAATATCCAAAGCAAAGTTAATATTCTCCTCTAAAGTCTTGGTGCTGAGTAGTTTTATATCTTGAAAAACAATACCCAATCTCTGTCTGTATGTAGGTAATAGTTTGGTAGGGATATTAGGGACATCGATTTCCTTAAAGAAAATGCTTCCTGATGTTGGGATTTCTTCTCGGATTAATAATCTCATTAAAGTTGTTTTGCCAGCTCCAGAAGGGCCAACCAAGAAAAAGAACTCTCCTTGGTCTACCTTGAAACCAACATCTTCTAATGCAATTATACCTCCATCATATTTCTTACTTACTTTGTCAAAAAGTAACATGGCAGTTGTAGACAGTTTAAGTACTTGTGTATATATTACTGTAATCTTATCTCCGCTTCAACAAATTCCTCTAAATTCCCGTCCAATACGGACTCAGGATTCTGTGATTCTATACCTGTTCTTAAATCCTTAACTAATTTGTATGGATGTAGTACATAATTTCTAATTTGATTTCCCCATCCTGCGATTTTGTAATCTCCCTTTATCTGAGAAATCTCTTCTAATCTTTCATCCATTTTAATTCTCAAAAGTTTTGCTTTCAAGACCTTCATAGCTGTTTCTCTGTTTTGAAGTTGGCTTCTTTGTTCTGAAGATTGGACGGTAATACCTGTTGGCATATGTGTGATTTGTACTGCAGAAGAGGTCTTGTTTACATTCTGTCCTCCAGGTCCTCCGGCTCTGACGGCCTTAAACTCTAAATCAGTCTCTGGAATTTGGATGTCTAGGTCTACATCTTCCATTATTGGTAATACTTCAACTCCTGCAAATGTAGTTTGTCTTAGGCCTTGTGCATTGAATGGCGATATTCTAACTAATCTGTGTGTGCCATGTTCTCGCTTGAGATATCCGAAGGCGTAGGTGCCAATTACATCCATAGTTACAGTCACAATACCAGTTTCAGTACCATTTAAAATCTCGGAGATATTATATTTCCATCCCATCTTGTCAAAATACATTGTATACATTCTCATCAATATACTTGCCCAATCATTCGATTCAGTTCCGCCTTGCCCAGCATGTATGGTCAGTATAGCGTTAGCTTTGTCGTATTTGCTGGATAAGAATTTCCTTATTGAGAACTTATCAAATCTCTGTCTTATGCTCTCATATTCTTCTATTAATTGATTTTGATCAGTTTCTCGCTCAATGGAATTAAAAAGTTCAACCAAGGAATTAGCTTCTTGTTGTAGTTTCTCTGCCGTCTCTATCTCTTCTCGAAGTTGTCCGGCTTCTTCCATTATTTTCTTTGCTGATTCGGTATCTTTCCAAAAATCCTCTAGAATGGTTTTGTCCTCTAAAACTTTTAGTTTTGATTTTTTTGAATCTAAATCAAGGCTAAGTAAAGTATCGGAGATATCCTTCTGTAAATCTTGTATATCCTTTTTGCGTAAATCTACCATAGTGTATATTATATGAGAGTAATCAATTAACTGCCAGACCCATGTTTGAATTCTTTAAAGCGAGACAACCAAATACTATTCCAGATGCAGATATGCTGAACAAGAAAAATCTTGTGGCATTGATCATATTGGATGGTTTTGGAGTACATCCGGATGCTGTTGGCAATGCTGTATTGGCAGCTAAGACTCCATTTTTAGATATTGCATGGACATATGGGAAGTCTACATTAATACATGCTTCGGGTACACACGTAGGATTACCTCCAGAGGAGGCGGGGAATAGTGAGGTTGGGCATTTGAATATTGGAGCAGGCAGTGTGGTATATCAAACCTTACCCAGGATTAATGACGCAATTGAAGCACACGAATTAGACAAGAATGAAATTCTCATGACTATGATTAACACGGCGAAGGAAAAACATACTAAAGTTCATTTGATGGGGATATTAAGTGCTGCGGGTGTACATGGTCATGTTAAACACCTCTATTCAATTCTTGAAATATGTAAAGCCAATGGGATTGATCCTATGTTGCATATTATATTAGATGGAAGAGATGCTCCTCCTCACGATGGGTATTTATATATGGATAGGCTCAAACAGAAAATCAAAGAGCTTGGAATCGGCCATATCGCATCTATACAAGGTAGATTCTATGGTATGGATAGGGATAATCGATGGGAGAGAACAAAAGTTTCATACGATGCTATGGTTGGTTTGGCAGAAGAAGCTTTTGAAGACCCTAGTGAGGCAATACAAAAAGCCTATACAAGTGGTGAAGATGATCAGTTCTTTAAACCCAGAATGTGTATTAAAGATGGTTTGCCAATTGGAGCAATTAAGGATGGGGATTCTATACTATTTTGGAACTATCGAGAGGATAGGGCAAGGCAGATAACTAAGGCTTTTGTTATGAAAGAATTTGCGCACTTTAATAGAAGAAACTATCCAAAAGACATTTTCTTTGCAACTATGACAGGTTACGAAGAAAATCTTCCAGCCCATGTTGTGTTTCCACCTCAACCTGTTAAGAAATCTCTTGCAGAGACACTATCAACTTGTGGTAAAACGCAATTCCATATTTCTGAGACAGAAAAACAGATGCATGTGACCTATTTTTTCAATGGAGGTACTGAGGCGCCACACAATGGGGAAGTCTTCTTCACCATCCCCTCTCCCAAGGTAGATGACTATGCAGCGGTCCCTGCAATGAGTGCGGAGATAATTAGAGACGAAGTTATGAGTAAGATAGAGGATTTAAAAAAAGTGCATTACAATTTCATCTTAATTAACTTTGCTAATCCAGATATGGTGGGGCATACAGGTGATTACAAAGCTACTGTTCAGGGAAATGAAATTATCGATAGTTGTACGGGAGATATTACAAAAGGAATTCTTGCTGCTGGTGGAACGGTAATAATAACTGCAGACCATGGGAATTGTGAGACCATGATAAATAGGGTAACAGGAGAGATAGATATTGCACATACAAATAATCCTGTCCCATTGATTATTCTTTCAAGTCTTAAGGATATTCAACCTAGAGCTGGATATCAGACGGTAAAGATAGGTACAGGGCCAAAAGCCAAGGCTACAGGGTTACTCGCTGATATTGCTCCAACATGTTTAAGTATCCTTGGATGTGATATCCCTGCAAATATGACGGGCGTAGATATTCGAAATATGCTATAGCAAGTATCCAAATACCAAAATAGCAACTCCGAGTATTATTCTGTATATACCAAATGCGGATAACCATTTGTCTCGACTTATCTTCTTTAGAGCTATCAAAGAAATACAACCAACGATAAATGGAACAAGTAGAATTATCCCTAAATCGATGTAATTTGCCATAGTAAGAGTTGTGATAGTTGGAATTCCTGTATCTTGGGTCATCTTCAGAATTTCCCAAATAGGAGCTCCTATAAGAATGGGAAGTCCAAGAATCAAACTGTATTCAAAAGCGGTGTATTTGTTAAGGCCTAACGCTATACCAGAAAGGGTCGTAACCCCAGATCTCGAAGTCCCAGGTATTAAAGCGATCGCTTGAGCGAAACCCATTATTAATGATTGTTGCCAGGTAACATTCTCCATATCTGTCACGCCACAATCATCATCCTTTTTGTTTTGAGCCAATATCATAAGTATACCCCAGAAGATTAAGGACACTGCTATTATCCAGTTGTCATGTAAGACAGACTCAATTTTAGATTCAAAGAGAACTCCTAAAATTGCAGAAGGAATAACTGAAAGAAGAATCTTTATATAGAAGGTCCATTTTTTCTTAGTAAAGAAATTAGAAAAAAGTTTCTTCCAGAAGAATGCCAATATTGCAATTGTTGTACCGATGTGTAAAGAGGATAATAAGAGCGTAGAAGTGGGGATATTAATCACTTGGCCTAGCAGGATTAAATGTGCACTACTAGAAATAGGAAGGAGCTCAGACAGTCCCTGTGTAATTGCAAGCGCCAATAGTTTTATACTTTCCATTAATCTGATATTCTGAAGTAAGATATATTATGTTAATATTTAATACCGTGATAGTCAAAAAATATATAAAAACCATTCTCTTAACGTTCATCCTGGTAGGAATTCTTTTTGTATCTCCCTCGGAAGCTGCTGAACCAACGTTCTCTCTGTATCCTGATGGAGGAGTTGTTACCAACAAGAACAATGGTTTTACTGTAGATGTAATGATAGATTCTGCTGGAGAGGAGTTAGTATCTGCAAGATTTGTCATAACCTACGATCCTGAATATGTCCAGCTTAAAAAAGCTGAAAGAAATAATGCCCTCTTTGCTCAATGGCCAGAGGATGAGACAAGTATAGATAATGAAAATGGAGTAGTAATGCTTACTGGCTTTTCTCAGTCTGGAACAGATACCCTCTATACTACTGCGGATGAGCCTGATGTAATGGCACGACTTTCATTTGAAGTTGTAAAATTAGGTGATACTACTTTGAACTGGGAATATTCAGGAAGCGATGATAACTTCAAGTCTGTCATGCTCGTAGATGGAAGTCCTCCTCAGAATGTATTGAGTACGAAACCATCGTCAGCTACGTTTACAATTGAAAAAGAAATTGTTAATACTGCAATTGCTTGGAATAGGTACGTACTCATAGGTGGATTTGTATTAATACTTTTTGGTGGATTGATGATGTTCTCTGACCCT
This sequence comes from candidate division WS6 bacterium GW2011_GWC2_36_7, assembly GCA_000991805.1. GTDB lineage: Bacteria > Patescibacteriota > Dojkabacteria > SC72 > SC72 > UBA12078. The sequence goes on from LBSF01000004.1 coordinate 13,926, forward strand.
ACAAAAAGATTTGCTAAAAGAGGTACTGTAGTTGTATATGAAGAAGACTAACTTACAAAACTTCCATAACAATGGTATGAGGGTTGCGTTAGTGACGGAATCTCTCTGGAGTATGGGTGGAGCGAATAGGGTATTAGAATCTTTTGCAAAGATGTATCCGGATGCTGATATATATGCGCTATTTGGTGATACCAAATCTCTTTCCTCTGAACTTCAAAAACACAGGATAATATATTCGGCATTAAACAAAAGGTTGTTCATAAAACAGCTATACCGATATACATATCACCTTTGGCCATTACATATCGAAAAATTTGATCTTAGCCAATATGATCTTGTAATCTCCTCGAGCGCGAGTGTTGCTTTTGGGGTTATAACTCCGATGACATGTAAACATATTGCCTATGTTCACTCTCCAATGAGATACCTGTGGGATTTGAAAGATGTGGGTATAAAAGAGTTAGTTTTTTTTAAAAGAATGGTAACTAATTTCTTGTTGGTATTCATAAGACTTTGGGAATCTTCCGCTTCTTCTCGTCCGGATATTTTAATATCTAACTCAAAATTCGTAGCCAGGCGTATTTCAAAGTATTGGGGCAGGGAAGTAGACTATGTTCTAACTCCTCCGGTACATTTCTATGAGGGTGTAATAAAGGATAAGAGTGAGAGGGGAAAGAAAGATCATGATAAATATATTGTAGCTGGAGCTCCATTTGAATTTAACAAGAAGGGTGAGTTTCTTTTGGAATGTATGAAAGATTCCAAGATTGTCTTAAAGCTAATTGGGAGTGGTTCTAAAGAACCTAGATTAAGAAGAAAATATTCTAAATACAAAAATATACAGTTCTTAGGAAAGATATCTGATGAGGAAAAATGGAGAGTACTCTCAAAGGCTTCTGCTTTTGTTATGCCTGGTATTGAGGACTATGGCATCTTTCCTGTGGAGGCTATGTCTGCTGGTACTCCTGTGTTAGCTTACAAGGCTGGAGGAATATTGGAGAATCTGATGGAGGGTGTTAATGGATATTTTTTTACGGAATGGAATAGAGAGAATTTTGATGTTGGTTTAATGAAAGTTCTAAATGAGAAATGGAATTACAAGAAGATATCAGAATCAGTTAAGAGGAATAACAATAGTGAGGATATGTTTAAAAAGAGGTTTAAAGAGTATTAGTTGAATGTGGTACTGGTTTTTGATATTATCATACTGTTCTTAATGTAATGCCGAGATAGCTCAGCTGGTAGAGCATTTGTCTGAAGAACAAAGGGTCCCCAGTCCGAACCTGGGTCTCGGCACCATTACGCGAGAGTAGTTCAGTTGGCTAGAACGACACATTGCCAATGTGTAGGTCGCGGGTTCGAACCCCGTCTCTCGCTCCATATTCAAATATACAATTATGAATATTGTAGAATACAAAAAAGCAATTCAATTCCCACTTCGTCAATCAACGCTATGCTTCTTAATCAGAGATGATGAAATTCTACTTGCTATGAAAAAACGAGGATTTGGAAAAGATAGATGGAATGGAGTAGGTGGGAAACCTGATGGAGAAGAAACAATTCTTGAGACTGCAATACGTGAGACCCAAGAAGAAATTGAAGTAACCCCAAACGATATGGAGGTAGTAGCAATTCTTGATTTCTATTTTGTAAATAACCCAGATTGGAATCAGCAAGTAGTAGCATACTTTTCAAGAAACTGGGTTGGAGAGCCTAAGGAAACAGAAGAAATGAGACCTCAATGGCATAAGAAGGATCAATTACCAATTGAAGCTATGTGGCCAGATGATGACTTTTGGCTTAATCCTGTTATAAATGGATCAAAGGTGAAGGCAGAGTTTTTGTTTGGAGAAAACGATATAGTGATGGATCACAATGTTATGGAAGTTGAGGTTTTGGATATTTAGAACTTATCCTTTAGAAAATAATAATCCTCCTGTATATCCAATATATGCAAATACAATAGCTCGAATTGTTTTACCTAATGTTACCGCTATTAAAAACTTCCACCACTTAATACCAAATGCACCTGCTACCAAACCAGCAACATCAAACAAAGGGTTAGGGATAAGTGCTAGTACAAAGATTGCCCATAATCCATATTTCTTAATCCTAATCTCCATTTTCTTGTATACCTTGCTTGATTTTACAATCCCACTACCACTATATCCAGCAAGATAGCCTACTAATTCCCCAAATGATGATGCTACTCCTACAGTTAAACCGACTAGAAGAGGATTGGCGAATACACCACCCAATAATACATTTAATGGGGCTAATACTGGTACAGGTATTAATACTGTAGCATTTCCTAAGAACATTATTAAAAATATTCCTACATATCCAAATTCTTGAAGATTACGTATCTCTTTATTAAATACAATTATTAATACTGATATAGCTATTGAAGCTAAGAGCATTAATAGATGTTTAATACCGAATTTTTCTTGTTTATTAGGTTCTTCCATTGTTTATTATACTGAATATTTATGGGAAACCAAGAAAACCGAGGGGTCCTATTTTGTAGAACCCCTTGTTTGGGTCAGTTTTCTAATTCAGCTCTCTTAGGACACCGCCGTTATTCCTAAAAGTTTTGTTCAGAATTTTGATATCCATACCATTTTGAAGGACAATCAAAGCCCAGGAAATGCAGTTGATCCCGTTCTTTTGGTCACGTCTCCAGTCGAGCACTTCCTTTGGATCGTGAAGGTTGAAAGGAAAATCCTTTTCTTTCCAGGCAAAGATGCCATCTTGATGTGCAATTAGCAACAGAAGCTCCGTTGAAACGATAGGTGCAGATTGCTTTTTAGGAAATGCAAGATATGCTTTAACATTTGCAAGATTCATGGGGGGCTTTTCTTCTACGATGGAAGCCTGATACAAGAAATCGTCTTCTTGAATTTCAAGTCCATCTTCAAGTCTTGCCAAGATTGATCCCATTGGATTCGCAATCAGCAGATTGCTATCATCAAAGAAATTGCGAACTTGTAAACCATGAGTTATAACTATTTCATGATTTCTAGTATTCCCATGTTCTTTTTTTACAACGATGGTTACGAGCTTGAGATTCTGATTATCTGACATAATACCCTTCCTTTTAAAAGATCCGGTTTGATTTGGCGGTTTGTTATTATACCACTCCTATAGTATATTTGTATTTCTTAAGAAATTTGTTAATATTAACTATGAAATTAGCCACCAAACAAGCGAAATCAATACTAACCCCAAGCAAACTCCCCGGTGCAGATTATGTAGTAAATCCATATTCCGGATGTGCGTTTGGATGTGTATATTGCTATGCAGAATTTACTAGAAAATTCACAGGCCATATGGGTGATGAATGGGGTACATACGTAGATGCAAAAATAAATACACCAGAGATATTTGAAAAAGAAATAGCCAATCTAACAAAAAAAGTAATTAAGAAAAATGAATTTAAAA
>LBSF01000005.1 GCA_000991805.1 candidate division WS6 bacterium GW2011_GWC2_36_7
GTTCCTAAGTCTGTTAAGGATATTATTAAGGGAGCATATGATGCTCTAAATCTTATTACTTTCTATACTGGTTCTGAGAAGGAATGTAATGCATGGACTATTGAGAAGGGGGCTAATGCTAAGGAGGCTGCTGGAGTTATTCATACTGATTTAGAAAATAACTTCATAACGGCGGATGTGGTTAATGTTGATGCTTTGTTGGATGCTGGTGGTTGGGTTAAGGCTAAGGAATTGGGGTTGGTTAAGAATCATGGTAAGGATTATATTGTTAATGATGGTGATTATATTATTATTCTTGCGAATAAGTAAGAATTTTTCAAAAGAAATACTGTTGTAGTAGATATTTACAAGTAAACGGATATCCCATAGAATATGGATGTCTTTTTGTTTGTAGCTTGTGCCTTGTCGCTCTATGAAAATTAGGAGAGCTTTATGGAATCCAAAGTAGTAAAAGAGTATGGCATTTTGAAAGTTCTAGAGAAAGAAGGGAAGGAATATTTTATTTCTCTTCCCAACTGTGAGTTGGTAAGAATTTCATCTGCAAGAGAAGTAAATATTCTGGAGAAGTTTGAAATCCTCTCAACTGTGGAGATGGGTGGTTTCATCATAGAGGCCGCGAGCATAAATGGTAAAATATACCTCGTCGCAAAGAAGGAAGATGTTCTCTCTTCAAGAGGGTACGATCTGGTGGGAATCTATTCTGAAAATCAAGAAGTAGTGATGATTGAGGGGTTGTTTTTCCCAAGTATTGAAGAGATTCCTTTGCAAAAATATTCAATCCGAGGGCGCGAAGTGTGTGAGCTATAAAGCAAAAAGACAACAGGTGGGAGAACCCATATACTTTTTTAAGTGAGTTCTCCCTGCTTTCCTGCGTTACTAAAAAAGCCTCAATTTAATTATGAATTCTTCTTCCAAATACACGGAATGATATATAATAGAAATATGAAAGAAAAATCCATCATACTATTCAATCAAAAAACAATACGAAGACATTGGGATAAAAAGAAAGAACTCTGGTATTTTTCGGTTATTGATATTATTGAAGTATTAACTCAAAGTTCTAGACCCAAAAAGTATTGGAATGATTTAAAAATCAAGTTACAACAAGAAGAAAGAAGTCAGTTGTCCGCAAAAATCGGACGACTGCGACTAAAATCTACTGATGGTAAGACTTATTTAACAGATGTAGCAGATACAGAAACAATTTTAAGACTAATTCAATCAATTCCTTCGCCTAAAGCCGAACCATTTAAAGTTTGGTTAGCTAAGGTAGGATATGAAAGAATTGAAGAAACAGAAGATCCAGAATTGGCATTTGATAGGGCAATGAAGACATATCTAAACAAAGGATATTCAAGAGATTGGATTAATCAAAGATTAAAGAGTATTGAAGTAAGAAAAGAACTAACAGATGAATGGCAAGAGAGAGGTATGAAAGAAGGAAGAGATTTTGCAATATTAACAAATGAGATTACTAAGGCTTGGACAGGTAAATCTGTAAAGGAGTTGAAAGAATACAAGGGGTTAAAGAAAGAGAATTTAAGGGATAATATGACGAATTTAGAATTAATTCTTAATATGTTAGCAGAAGCTTCTACTACCGAAATATCAAAGAAGGATATACCTAAAGGATTGGAAGAGAATAGGGTTGTAGCAAAGAAGGGTGGAAATGTTGCGAAGAAGGCGAAGGAAGAGATAGAGTTAAGTACAGGGGAGAGTGTTATTAGGAAGAAATTGAGTTAAGGAAAGGATTTACATCCGAATAGATATCCTATAGAATATAGATGTCTTTTTGTAGATTATATCTACCGCTCTTTACAGGAGAACCACATGATAACGAAATCTCTAATCAAATATCCTCAAGAAATTCACCAGGAATATGAAGTGATCGAATCTTTGGGTAACGCATTTGTGGGAAGACCATTTGATACCCATAAATATCAATTGATCTTTGAGGGGCAAAATGGGCAAATTCATTCCATATTCAATTTACGGGATGAAAAGATCTCATTATCGGAGGATAGATTTAGGGAAATATTCCCTAATGTACTTAAACGATACAATTATCAAAATTATCGTTTGTACATCGTCAAAAAAGGTCGGCAGCGCTTTGTAATCGTTTATACGGGAAGTGAAGTGCCAACGATCTATCGGTACCATAATATTTATGAAATAAGAAAGGGTGATGTAATCTCTTTCTCACAGTTTGGGATTCAAATCTGTCCTACGGCGTACAGACGATTGGAAGTCGGAAAAGAGGGAGAATTACTTTCTCTTTGGACAAGAAATGAATTCCGAAATTAGCTACAAAAAGACAAAAAGGGTAGTAGGCTGTTGAATGTTGGAATAAAATCCTTCTTCTGTAACATAGCCTACTGCACGACCCTTTTGTAGAATGATAGTTGTATTAACTAATATTTTCTGCTAAAATCCATTCTCGTTAAGACATAATTTGTATATATCGGTTAAATGGCAGCAGAAGAAGTAAAAAAAGGAAACTATTATGAAATGGCAGTGGCTCTTAAACCACTATTACCAGACGATGTTAGAAAAGCAATTCACAAAGAATTTGTTGATTTGGTTAAGGCTAAGGGTGGAGAAGTATTAGATGTAGATGTATGGGGTAAGAGATATTTAGCGTACAAGATAAACGGGCATAACGAAGGATATTACATTATATATACCTTCATATCCGATCCTTCACATATCCTAGAAATCAGAAGACAGATGGAATTAAAACAAGAAGTTTTGAGATATATGGTAGTTGAAGCAGATGATGTAGATGAGATAGGGAAGAAGATCAAGAAGAAGGAAATAGAAATTTAATCGAATTTTAATATTTGTTGTGTATACTTAGGTAAGTTAAATTATAATTATTAAACAAATGGCAGCTAGATCACTAAATAAAGTAATGTTAATTGGAAATCTAACAAGAGATCCAGAGATGAGATATACAAATTCTGGAACTCCAGTTGTTACTTTCGGAATGGCAACAAACAAGTCATGGAAAGATACCAATGGTGAAATGAAGGAATTAGCAGAATTCCATAACGTAGTAGCATGGAACAAGATGGCTGAGATATGCCAGCAATTGTTAGCTAAGGGAATGAAGATCTATGTAGAGGGTTCTTTGAATACAAGATCATGGCAGGCAGATGATAATACAACTAGATACAAGACAGAAGTTAGAATTGAAGATATGATTCTTTTAGATAGCAAGGGTAAGCAGGGTGCTGGTGTTGATGAAGATGCTGCACATGCTGAAAGACCAGAGAAAGCAGCGAAAGCTCCTAAGGAAGATGTTGTTGCTGATGAAGCAGCTCCAGTTGAAGAGGAAGCTCCTGTTGATCAGGATCCTTTAGAAGAAGATTTGCCATTTTAATTTGATATATATTAAGGAATGTCAGACGAAATAGTAGTAAAACAAAGTCCAGCAGTAGAGAGCACAGTAAGTGAGGATTCTTCTTTCGATGCAAAGAAAAAGAATATGCGAAGAAGAAGAAAGATTGTTCAGAACTTAAAATGTCCTCTATGTGAATCTGGAGTTAAGACTGTTACATACAAGGATGTGTATCAATTAAAGAAGTTTACATCTGTTAGAGGTAAGATTATATCTGTTGAGAAGTCTGGAGCATGCCACAGGCATCAGAAGATGTTAAAGAGGGCTATAAAGAGAGCTAGATTTATGTCTCTCTTACCATATTCTTCTAATGAATAGTCTGTAGTATATACATTGAATTGAGAAGGGGACCGAAAGGTCCTCTTTTTTTGTATATACCAATGGAGTGTTGCATTCTAGGTCAAGTTTTTGGGGCTTGACCTAGAGTAGGTCTTAAAATATCAGAGAGAGACAAGGAAGGGAATGTGAAGGATCACAGTTCTAAAGGCTATTCCTACTAAGCATAAAGCCAGTAACTGTGTCATAGATTTTCTTGAAATGGAAGCTTCTAGCTTGAACTTTTTCATCTAGGGCCATAGCAAGGATCATTAGAAGAATCAATGCTATAGTTAGACCATCCATCCAAGAGGAAATCCATTTTGATGCATATCCACCAGGAATGTTGTGCCACCAGCATATTCTTACTATTACAGAAAGCAGATATCCAATGACACCGGAAATAATCCCGATAACAGCGAAGACACCTTTCTTATTATCTGATTTGATGAAAAAATAACCCCAGAAGAGCAGGGATCCTACGATCCAAAGTGTATCTCCAACTAAAGTTAGAATATTATTCACTTTCCCCTCCATTTTCTAATGTTTATGATTTTGGAATCGACGGCCATGTAAACAAGCCACAGTACAAGTCCAATGAATAAAATATTATCCTTTTCCATTCTTTCTTTTTCCTCTCTTCTTCCTTTCTGATTTACCCTTGAATGAGAGAACTGTAAGTATGATAAGCCAGACAATAATAATGCCTATCACAGTAATACCTAACGGATCTAAGTGTATCAAATCTCCCTCTTTTCTTTTTCTCTGATTTTTAACGATCTAAGCCCAATTATACCTCTCCAAGATACTATAAGACAATGCTGTAACCTCATTCCTTTCATTGCATCTCTTAACCCTTTCAAGTAATATATTTATATATGTCTACACTGCCAATGTTAGAGAAAAACTCATACCTAAGCCTGGTTATATCAGATAACAACATCTGGGCACACCTCGCATACACCGATCACAATGCAAACAGGGAATACATATTAAGTGATTTCACAGATCTAAACCCATTGAAACAAAGACTAGATGATGATTTCTTTACCAAAAACTTCTGGTATGAATACTTTGATAATCTAGAAAAAGTATTCAATTGGAATATAGTAGACAAAAACGCATATGGGATATTCTCATTTAGAAAGTTTCAAGAAGAAGGAGATGGAATATCCGGAATTAGAATATTGATGGATGAAAACCAAAAATACTTCAACAAAATATTCTCGTCCCTTAGAGCATTCTCAAACGACATAGCCCTAAGAGTAATGGATGATGTATACATGCGTGGAATGTTAGAAGGATTAACACAAAAGCTAGCATATGATGATCTCCTGTTTATGGATTTAGAATTACAAGATTTCAAAATATATCGAGCATTCAAAGACCAGCAAACAGGAAAGATCGAAATATCAAAATCAAAGATAACTTGGAACAATGAATATGGGGTTATAGATTCCATTAAGGATGCTCGATTCAAAGCGTTTTTAGCTTCAGATGTAACATCCAAAGATATGCTCAATTACTGGAGTAATTTTGTATTGAATAGGGTTGTATTTACTGAAGACCCACACATCTTAGACATGTTAAGAGCATATACAACAGCCCAACTTCACTCAATATATCAGGATAACAAGGAGAAACTACAAGCGATTGGCACACAAGGAAATACGGGAATCATAGTAACAGGAATGGTTCCACTACTATTGGGGAAAGAAAAACTATTACTATCTCTAACCGATGGATTTGAAATATCTGGAATACTAGATGTCTACTTTGACAACGAGAAGAGAGCACTATCATACGCCAAAAGCTATATCTCTGGCCCTGCATCTTCTGATGTAGTACTTACACGAAAAGAGATATTGTCTTGTGCGACAAAAGTATTAATACCTGAGGTAAAAATCTCCAGGAATAGAAGCAAGGTCATCTTCAATGGATACACAGATTCATTAGAAGGAGAAAAACAGGACATATTTGCGCTTTCCCCTGAGTTTACATTTATAAAATTACCATTACACAGAGAAAACCTCATAATTGAAGGAGAATTTAAGAATGGGGCATACATTAGAAATACACAAGCAAGAGACAACCTAAGCTTCATATCTATACCTGATAAATTAAGATATGATTCGATGGTTGTAGATGCTAGATACAAGCCAATTGTGTATGGACCAGATGTATATTCGAATAAGTTAAAATTACAACAGTGGTTTAAATGATATTAAAACACAGGCTACTAGAAAAATATGATGCATACACCTTTAGAATACCTGTACACAGTAGGGATAAAGTCTTGGTGAAAGCCGGAGATACTGTAACTGAGGGAGCGGATCTGTATATTCGAAAAGGAAACAACGCAAAGCACTCCTTCTATATTCCTGACCAACTCAACTGTAGTTTAGATACCGCGATACGCTTCATCACTTGTATAGATGGAGAATTTGTAAATGAGGGGGATGTTCTTGCAGAAAAAACATCTTCTGGAGGATTAACAGTAAAAAAACTAATCTCACTATCCAATGGAATTGTAGATTTAACCAGAATTAAACTTGGATATATTGATGTACTGGGGGAAGAACAAGAAGCACTCATAAAGAGCAACTTCAAGGCAGAAATACTAGATGTAAATCCATTAGAAGGTATAACCATAAAAGCCTCAGCATTAGCATTAGACCTTTTGAGTGTATCAAGTGCAGAGCGAGTTCTTCTTGCCGGAGAATTTGTTACATTGAATATGGGGAAAGATATCAAGCTAAAAGGGGAGGAGTCTAGCTATGAAGGAAAAATTGTCTTTGTTGGCAAGCACTTACATGCGAGTCTTTTAAGAGATCTCTTTGAGAAAGGAGCCAAATTTGTTCTAACATATTCCATGGACTATCAAGATTTCAGAAATCAAGGATTGCCAATTGGTTTAATTGGAGGGTTTGGTGAAATGTATTCTGGAGGAAATCTGTTAGGAATGCTCTCTGACTTGAATGGAAGTTATGCAGTTATAGATTTTGATGAAAGCCAGATATTCTTCCTTAAGGAAACTAAAAAATTAAACACAACGGAGTCGGTATTTGTAAAAAATTTAGTAGGGAGTAAAATAGTATCTCGTACCTTAGGAAGCTATGGTATGACCGGTGAGATCATGGGAGTCGAAGGCTCTTCATATGTCACTGTGGAATGGGAACACGGAGGAAGAAGTGTAACCAACATAGGTAGCTTAGAGTTTGTCTCATATCAAGTATAATTTTAGAACTAAAAGAACATGGAGAAGAAAACTACAAGAAATCTAGGGATTGCAATATTAATGGTTTGTCTGTTTGCCATTGGTTTTGTTTCAGGAAGACTATTCCAAGCAAATAACGCATCAATATCAAATGTATTCTCTGGACGATCAGATATAAATTTCCAGTTGTATTGGAATGTATGGGATCTAATGCAGAGTAAGTATGTCGATTCTTCTAAGATTGATGACCAAAATATGCTCTATGGCTCCATCAAGGGCATGGTCAATTCTTTTGGAGATGCAGCAACAGTATTCTTAGATCCTGAAGAAACCAAAACTTTTAACGAAGCTAGTGAGGGAAAACTTTTCCAAGGTATCGGTGCAGAATTAGGATATGATGGTAACAATCAAATTATAGTTGTTTCTCCCTTGGAAGGATCCCCTGCAAAAGCAGCTGGTATAAAGGCTGGCGACTACATCCTAACTATTGATGGTGTAGCTATTGCTTCTACCGATACAGTATATGATGCAGTTGCAAAGATAAGAGGGGAAGCAGGAACAAAAGTAACCTTGGGAATTTTACACAAGGGTGCTACAAAAGCAGTGGATATTGAGATCACTAGAAGTGAGATTACAGTCCCAAGTATGGAACTTTCTTATATTGGAGACAACAAAGATATTGCTTTGTTCCAGGTAAGTAGATTTACAGATTCTTCATACAGTGAATGGACAAAGAATTGGGATGCCAATGTTGATAGTATTGTAGATTCTGGTGTTAAGAAAGTGATCCTTGATCTTCGTGGAAATCCAGGGGGATACTTTGATGCCGCTATATATGCCGCCGATGATTTCGTAGGTGCAGGCAAAGTCCTTGCTCAAGAACAGGATAGTGCAGGGAAGATACAGAAATTTAATTCTACTAGGGGTGGCAAACTTGAAAGCATGGAGGTTGTTGTATTGGTAGACGGAGGTAGTGCATCCGCATCTGAGATCCTCTCTGGTGCGCTACAACAATCGGGAAGAGCAACTATTATCGGAGACAAGACATATGGAAAAGGAACAGCTCAGAGTGTCTTAGATCTCTCCGATGGTTCAACATTACACGTCACGATATTGAAATGGTTATTACCTGATGGGGGATGGTTAAACCATGATAATCCAATAACTCCAAATATTGAGATTGCAAATTCCGAAAAAGATTTTACAAAGGGAATAGATACTCAACTTAACAAAGCTATATCTGAGATAGAAAATTAATTTTTAATTTAATATATCTATGGAAGAAAAGAAAACGATAAACAGCATATTAAAGCGACATCCTCGTAAATTCCTCTTCATATTTGGAACCATACTTGGGATATTGTTGGTATCAACAATATTCACCTTAGTAGTAATCCTAAATGTTGATCAAATAAAGGGATGGCTGGGAATATCTGAGGTGACTACTAATACAGGAAATAACGCGATTACTGTTACTCAGGAAGAAAGCAACACAATTAATATTGTAAAAGATTCAGCACCAGGAGTAGTAAGCATTGCAATTTCTAAAGTATCTCTTTCTCAAAATCAAGGAGTGGTAAGCACAGATAGCAATATCGGTACAGGATTCATAGTGGATGCAAACGGATGGATTGTTACTAATCAACATGTAGTTTCAGATACTACGGCTACATACAAGGTAGTAACTAGTGATGGGAAATCATATGAAGTAACAGAAATTGTAAGGGATGATGCAGATGATATCGCGATATTAAGAATTGAGGCTACCGATCTGACAGTTTTACCATTTGGGGATTCGGACAATCTTGTAGCTGGGCAGGAAGTGATAGCTATTGGTACTCCATTGGGTCAATATTCCGGCAGTGTAACTAAAGGAATAGTAAGTGGATTGGATAGAACAGTAACTGCTAGCTCAAGTTGGTTTGGCGCAACTGAAAAGACATATGAAGGAGTTATACAGACAGATGCTGCAGTTAATCCGGGAAATTCGGGGGGTCCGCTTTTAGATAGTCAAGGCAAGGTTGTAGGTGTTAATTTTGCAACTACATCAGGAGCAGAGAGTATATCTTTTGCATTACCTATAAATATTGTAAAAGACAAGATTGATGAGTACAGAACATATGGTAAGTTCATAAAGGCATATCTTGGAGTCTCGTATGAGATGATTTCTGAATATGTAGCTATGTATTACAATTCTACTAATGTAGTTCCAGGTGCTTTAGTGCAAAGCTTAGATGCTACTGGCCCTGCATATCAGGCAGGAATAAGAAAGGGAGACATTATTACTGAGCTTGGTGGAGAAGCGATTTCCTCCTCTCTTTCTACATATATCCAAAAGCATAAGGTAGGGGACAAGGTGGAAGTTAAAGTACTTAGAGCAGGTGTAGTAAAGACTTTTGAGGTAACACTAACTGAGTCGGATTAGTATAAATCGGTCTTTACCATATTGGTCTTTGATGACCTTAGGGTAGAGTGGTTTAAACAATTCTAGAGTAGATGGCTCTATTTCAAATATCGCGCAACCCTTTATACTCTTCGCTTCAATTTGTTCTAATAGCTTCTCGTAATATGTAATACCATTCTCACCACCATCTAATGCTGTTCTTGGCTCAAAATCAATCACGCTCTTATCTAAGCCCAAGTATTGTTGTGTTGGTATATAGGGGAGATTGGCGAGTATCATACAAAAATTACCCTTAGGTAATGCAATATCTTCGATAAGATCTGTTTGGGAGAACTGGATAACGGGTTCGTTAAGAATATTCTTTTCATTTTCCTTTGCAATATTGATAGCTTCCTGAGAAATGTCTGTAGCGTGGAAGTTATACTTATTCTCGTTTTCTTTTACTAAGGAGATAATGATACAACCACTTCCAGTTCCTACATCTATGATATCTGTATATGGAGTAGGGGATTTAAGTAATTCTTGCTTTGCAATATCTATCATAATTTCGGTTTCAATACGGGGTATAAGGGTATTAGTATTTAATTTGAATATGTTGTTTCTAAACTCTCCTTGTTCTTTGATATATTCCCATGGCTCGTTGTTTTTAATTCGTTCAATGATTATGTCTAAGGGTAGGGGATTGTTCTGTGTGTATTCTAGGATATCCTTGGCTACTCTAGAAATATCATTGTAGCCAGAAGTCTTTAAAGCTTCTTGTATTTGAAAAAGAATTTGTAATTCGTTATTCACTTTTCTCTTGTTGAGCTAATATTTCTGTTTGTATACCTTTTCTAACATCATCGATGATCTGTTGGATGTCACCAGCTAGTATACCTTCCATATTAAACCAAGAGAGTTTGACTCTGTGATCTGTTACTCTATTTTGTGGGAAGTTATATGTCCGAATCTTTTCTGCTCGAGAATTGGACCCTATCTGTGAAGATCTCATATCTTTTCGCTTTGCCATTTCTTCTTGCTTCTTCATGTCATACAATCGAGATCGGAGTAGGGCCATAGCTTTTTCTTTGTTTTGTGCTTGGTGCTTTGTTTCCTGACAACTTACTACAATACCAGTCGCTAGGTGAGTGATTCTTACTGCAGAGTCAGTTTTGTTTACACACTGTCCACCCGCGCCTGAAGCTCTCATTACTTCCATCTTAATCTCACTTGGATCTATTTGGATATCAATCTCTTTTGCCTCCGGTAGGATGGCTACAGAAGCTGTAGAGGTATGGATTCTTCCAGCTGATTCGGTAGAAGGTATTCTTTGGACTCTGTGAACACCACTTTCATATTTAAGGTTTTTAAATACATTCTTACCGGCCAGATGTGCAATTACTTCTTTGTATCCACCATCCTGGGTTACATTACTTTCAACAATTTCAACTGTCCATCCTTTGTTTGTTGCGTATATGGAGTACATTTTAAAGAGATCTGCAGCAAAGAGGGCTGCTTCATCGCCTCCCGCACCTGCTCGTATTTCCAATATTGCTGATCGGTCGTCATCTTCATCTTCAAACTGTCTTTCAATTTTAATCTGATATATTTCTTGATCGAGGTCTGTGATTAATTGCTCCTTTTGAGCTATCTCTTCTTTTGCCATTTCCTTAATATCTGCATCTGCTTCATTGCTTAACATGTACTGTGCATCTTCAATATCTTTTATGGCCTTCTGTATAGCTGATGTGTTACTTGCAATCTTTGCGTAATAGCTTAAATCTCCACTTAATTTAGAGAGATTTGCTCCACCTGTTGTATGGGCTAGGGTGATCTGTTGTTCTAAATCATTAACGTGGGTTTGTGCCTCATTGTTACTGTATTTTTTCTTTAACAAAGCTATATCCATATGGATAATATATCATTTTAAATTATTAAGGGAAATTTGTTACCTAGATACTCTAGCGTTCTCAAGCATATCCTTGAGTGTAAGAGTATTGGTTGAAGTTGAGGAAACTCTGCCAAGTTTGTCTTTTCTAGCAAGCATCTTTTCTTTCTTGCTTCTGTAAGACATTCCAGCTGCTTTAGCTAATTTGTCCTCATATTTCTTTACAATATTGTCTGTGTCTACGATCTTTTGTTCACCTGTATAGAATGGGTGGCATTTGGAACAGATATCTACAGTATGTGCTGATTCAGAGAGGGTTGAGCCTGTTGTGAATTTATTTCCGCATGAGCAGGTAATTTCTAAATTGTGATTATATTCTGGGTGTATATCTTTTTTCATAGCGAGTAGGATTATATCAGATGAAATAGTGGTTGTCTAGAAATATGTGGCTATTTATAGATAGTAGGCTCGAGGATGTCTATCATTATACTGAGTGACTCCAATTGGTAATCCTTTGTACATTACTGTCGTTGAAACGTGTTGGTCTATTTCTATTCCCTTTTCCTTATGAAAAGTGATTTGTCTCCATGCTAATATCATTTGTTTAGGGTCTATTTCCTTCTCCCCGGTTCCTTTTAGTACTTTTTGTTTAAATTCTTCAGTGGGTTCTATATAGCCTTGCTCATATGGAGTTGAAAGGACAAATATGACATAAGGGGTATGATTTCGGCTTATTGTATATTCGAAGTGTAATCCTGATTCGTCATCGTATTGACCAAATATCTCACCAAAATCTTTTCTTTCTACAGTGCAAAGAGAAATTAGTGGATACACGACTTCATAGGATGTAGCTAATACATCAATAGCATTGTGAGTTTGTAAAAAATCATGAACTTCTCCGATGTTTTCATTTTCTTTTATGTCTGTATACATATCCTAATTATACCATTGCAATCCTATAATGCGCATAAGTGGTGTATTGCACTAAACATATCTTTTGCATATACTTTTGTAATGACATATTCCAAAGGAATACAAAACAGAATAAAAAGAACAGAAGGGCAGGTGGGAGGAGTAAAGAAAATGATAGTAGAAGGAGAAACCAATATAAAGGTAATGACCCAATTACAAGCATGTATATCCTCATTAGAAAGTCTTAAAGTAGAAATGATTAAACAAGAGATGAAACAATCCCTTGTAGAAGATGTTAAAAAATCTTTAGGTTTGACCTAAAAATTTCTTCTACCGCCCCAGAAGAAATCTGATATACTTATGATAATTGATATTTGTTAAATTAAATACTTGAACTCTATGAAAATCAAGAAAATAGGTTGGACCAGTTTCCTAATATCCTCTGCAAATGTATCTGCTATTACTGATCCATTAGAGCTATCAAAGATTGGTACTAGCTTTCCTAAGACCAGTACAGATATAGCTTTGTTTACAGAATATCCCAAAACAATTAAGACTAGTATTTTAAAAGATACAAAATTAGATGCAAAGGTTGTACCTGATAAACGAGAAAAGATAATTGAGATATCAACACCCGGGGAATTTGAGGTGGGGGGGCTAATGATCAGACGAGATTTAGATACCGATTTCTACATCATTGATGAAAACACAGTAAGAGTTGTTTACTTAGGGGGCACAGATAGTACATTTAATGCAGAGAATATCAAAAATATTGGTGATGTTGATGTATTAATCTTACCAGTAGGGGACGGTGTCAATTTTATGAATTTCGATGTAATGGAAAAAGTAATATCGGAGATAGATCCTGCGGTTATCTTACCATGTGCATTTAATGAAGAAGGACCAAGTGGAAACACATTGAAGACCAAGGAAGAATTTATTAAACATTTTGGATTTGCGAGTGTACGAGAAGAGAGCTACTTAAATGTCTCAAAGAAGAAAGTAGACGAAGAAGGCGCACAGAGTGTTGAAGTAATATTTTTAAAATAACTAAATGACGGAGAAAGTTCCACCACAAAATATAGAGGCAGAGCAATCGCTAATAGGGTCAATGCTCATAGATAAGGATGCAGTTATTGCTGTTTCAGGTTGGCTTATGCCTGAGCACTTCTACGAAGAACGAAACGGAATAATATATGCCAATATTCTAGAACTTTTCAATGAAGCACTTCCAATTGATTTAATAACTCTCTCTGACTTACTCAAGAAGAAGCAGCAACTAACAAAAATAGGAGGAAGAACATATCTTGCAGATCTTGTTGCTATGGTTCCTACCTCCGCTCATGCAGAGGAATATGGAGGAATTGTAAAAGAGAGCGCAACTCGAAGAGGGTTGATAGGAGCATCTAGAGACATTACGGAATTAGCTTTCAATGAGTCAATCAAGATAGACAAGGTAATGGATGAATCCGAAAAGAGGATCTTTGATGTAGCACAATCGGGCATTAAGAGTAATTTTGTACATATCAAAGATTTGCTTAAAGAAGCATTTGAAAGAGCGGAAAGAGCGGATAACGACGAGGCATACCTTGGAATATCCACAGGCTTTAAAGATCTAGATGAGCTTCTAGGTGGATTCCAAAAATCTGACTTAGTCATTCTTGCTGCGAGACCTTCTGTGGGCAAAACCTCCTTAGCATTAGATATGATGCGACATGCAGCTATGGTTGAAAAGAAAACCGTTGTATTCTTCTCGTTGGAAATGAGTCAAACTCAGATTATGGATAGACTTATTGGTATGCAATCGGGTATTCCTTTCTGGGAAATTAGAACAGGAAGACTAACAGACAAAAAATTGATGAAATTAGCAGATACCATGGGTGAATTCGGAGATACCAACATATATATTGATGATCAAGCGGGACAGCACATCAACTCAATTAGGACAAAGGCAAGAAGATTAAAACTGGAGCATGGGTTGGATATCATATTTGTTGACTACCTTCAGCTTATGCATGGAAGTAGCACAGAGAGTAGAACATTAGAAGTCTCAGAGATATCTCAAGGACTAAAGAATATCGCAAAGGAACTAGATGTCCCTGTGATTGCGCTTTCCCAGCTTAATCGTGCAATTGAACAAAGACAAGGTAGGAAGCCACAATTATCAGATCTTCGAGAATCAGGATCCATTGAACAAGATGCAGATGTTGTAATGTTCATAGATAGGGAAGAGACATGGAATCCTGATACAGAAAATAAGGGAACGGGAGATTTGAGTATTGCAAAACATAGAAATGGTCCAACTGGAAATGTGAGATTGGCATTTGTTCAGGAAATAGCAAGCTTCAGAAATCTGTACAAGGGGGATAAATAGTCAAAAGGCCTTCTCTAACAACCATATTTCTAGTATAATACAGCCACAAGGTCGAGTGGTGGAACTGGCAGACACGCGGGACTCAAAATCCCGTGCTAGCAATAGCATGAGGGTTCAACTCCCTCCCCGACCATATTATATTTGAAAATATAAACATGGAGACATTTTTACTCAATCTACTCAGTGGTGTAGGACAAATCAATTTCCAAGTAGTATGGAAGCTTTTGGCTGTTGCATTTGTTATCTTTTGGATAGTTGTATTAGATTGGGTATGGTTAGATGCAGGAGAGAGAACCAGCAACAAAACCGCAAGAGTTATCTACTTACTTTTGGTCATATTCTTAAATGTATTTGGATGGATAATATATCTCATACTAAGACCTTCACAAACCATAGAACAAATCTATTGGGCCGACCTGGAAAGAAGATATCTTAAATATGAGACATCTGAATTAGATGATTGTGCAAAGTGTGGAACTCAACTATATCCCGGATATACCTTCTGTCCTAATTGTGGATTTGAAATAAAAGTTAAATGTAAATCATGTGATGTATATATTGAGAAGAACAGTGAATATTGTCCATTTTGTGGAGCAAAGGCTAAAAAGGATATTTTAGAGCCAGAAGATATTGCACCAACACGTGAGATGATGGAACAGCAAATACAAGCATCCAAGGAAGAAGCTGCTATGATTGTAGAATCTGAGCAAACAAGATACAGTACAAAAAAAAGGGGATTAGCAGTCAAATTAGGTGGAGCCATTATTGATGGATATCAAGTTGTTTTGGACAAAATCAAAAGGGGGATTCCATCTATCAAACCGGAAGTTTCTAACGATATCGTTAAAGAAACCCAGAAGGTAACCAAGAAGACAAGCAAGAAAAAAAAGAAGAATAAAAAACATTAATACTGTGATATCATATATACGCAGATATTAATTTGTTAGTAGATTACGGTGCAAAATATCATAAATAGCATATATCAAACCTTTTCATCATTTAGCCCTGCGGTCCTTTTCTTGTGTGTAATCATCTTTGGTATGTATGTGTGCTGGAGAGGAGCTATGGAAAGTAGGAAGGATCGTTCATCTGTATTTGATCTCTTCATAGTTTCAATCTTTCTTGGTCTTATTGCAGGAAGGACGATATATATACTCTCAAATTTGCAGGGTTTTTCTCAGTTAATATGGTACTGGTTACCATACGAAAGATATGCTAACGAGGTGTATTGGTTCCGACTTTTGCCATGGAAACTCTTTGATATCTTTGATGGAGGTCTTAATATCTTAATCATGTTTGTTGGCTATCTCTTCACTGCGAGTTTCTGGTCTACTTTTGTAAAAAAATGGAGATGGAGTGACATGTTTCCAACAATATACTTCTCTGGAGAAGTTATGCTGAGTATGTCGTTTATCCTAATTGGTTTAAGTAGTGGAAACTCAAGGTGGATATATGAAGGTCTTGTGCTTTTAGTGTTCCCAGTTATATCCGTAGCTTTAATTGGATATGTTAATAAGATTCAGAAACCACAACAAGAAAAACGAATATATGTTGCTGCAAATATCCTCCTTGTTGTTCTGTCTTGTGCTGCGATTGGGTATATATACTTCACAGGGGAAATACAGTTCGAAAGAATTGCTACAATAGCTCTTTCTGTTTGGACTTTAGGAGGATTAATTTTCTTTATTAAAGATGCAAAACGAGCGAATGTAGTCATAGAGAAAGTATCTTCTGTAAGAGGAGTGGATATAAATCAACCTATTAAATTGCCTAGGTAATAATATATATGCAAACCGTCCATATTGATCAAACAAATTATGGTGGAAGAGCAGATGTTTTTGTATCAAGTACATTTAATGTACATAGTAGGAGTTTTTTAAGAAATAATTGGGAACGTTTAATAACTATTAATGGAAAAAGTGAGAAACCCTCTTACAAACTTAGAATAGGTGATGTGCTAGAAGTATTGGACCAGGATGTGGATAGAATATTAGAAGACAAAGCATATGATAAAATAATTCCTCAAAAAAAAGAGGTTGATATTATCTATGAAGATAAAGATTTTATTATTATTAACAAACCCAAAGGAATTTCCGTACACCCTGGAGTAGGAAATCCGCAAGATACTCTTGCCAACTATGTCGCAGGCTACCTAGATGCTAAGGGCGAGTATGATGCGAGAATGGAAAGAGGAGGTATTGTGCATAGATTAGACAAACCTGTCTCTGGGCTTATACTTTTTGCTAAAAATGCAGAAGCACAATTGTACTTTCAAAAACAATTTGAAGAGCATAAGGTTGATAAAGTATATCTTGCCAAAGTAGAAATCGGAGAAAATATTAATACTGAACTAAAAGAAAAAATCCCAGCGATACCATTGGATGCTTCAGAGGAGTTGGATATTTTAGTAAAAAACAACTTTGAAACGGATAGTAGCTGGCTTAAGGTAGATGGATATATTGGGAGAAGTACCATGAACCGAATGAAAATGATATTTAGGGCATATATCTTTAATCATGCTAGAACTGCGCTATCATATATCAAGCCTTTGAGTGAGAATGAATTCCTAGTAATCATTAAAACAGGAAGGATGTATCAAATTAGAGCCACATTAGAGTATCTAGGGGTACACATAATTGGGGATACAATGTTTAAATCATTAAAAGGAGGGGCTATCCCAGAATCGATAGAATTAGAATCGATCTTACTCTCATGTAAGGATATGCAAGGCAATATGTTTTTAAAAAGATTAAAATGAAAAGATTGAGAGTTAAGGATAAACCAAAAAAAAAGACAAAGAGAGAAGTACATATATCTAAGGTACTAATATATACCGGAGTTGTAGCTCTGATTCTTTTCTTAAGTATATATTTTCTAATTATTCTTTCACTAAAACTGGCTGATTCTACAAAGGTTAATGGCTCAAACCAATACTTACTCTCTCAAACGAAGGATGATACAAATACAACATTGGTTGTATTAGAAAGTGGGAATGATCAAGCAAAGAAGATCAGTGAAGCATATCTCTTTCTAACAAACAAAAATAAAGAAGAATCTATACTCATATACATACCTGGCTGGATCTATTATGGTGGGCTTGAGGAAGATTTCGGGAACAGTGTCGCAGTCTCAAGTTTTAGATATGCAGGAGATTTCCTTCAGGAGGGTAGAGGTATCGAATATTCAATATGGCAGATTGGACAGATGCTTGGTATAAAAGTAGACAACTATATTTGGTTCTCTCCGGATAGTGTAAAAAGCTACTCAAGTATCTATGGAGATACTAGTGGTGTAGAAGACAAGTTAAGAGAGTATTACAAAGTCTCGGGTGAAGATGCTTTGAATGATCCATTCTTCAAGCTTTCAACGATGTCTTCGAGATATTCAGTGCTTAAAAATATGTTAGGGATTTCAAAATTAATAGGCTTAAGCAAATTTGGGTCTAGTAATTTAAGCTTTACGGAATACCTTGATTTTTTTGCTAATCTCAATAAAACGGTATCTTCAACAGAAACCTATGGAATTGATCTGTCCTTTTTCAGATATTCCACAGAGGATCTCTCTAGTAGTGGAGGACAAATTCGATATATTAATACAACAGAATTTGATAACGTATACAGAGGATTAATTGCCAAGATCATAGATAGATCTCTTGAGAAAGAGAGAGTAAGAGTAGAGATATACAATGGAAGTGGAGTAGCAGGTGCTGCAAAACAATTCGGAAGAAAGATAGAAAATGCTGGATGTGATGTCGTTAGATATGAGAATGCTCCAACAACAATTGATCGTACAGTATTGTACATTGCCGATGAGGTAAGTTTCGCTAATTCACTTAAAGTGGTGTCCGAGGTGCTCTCTGGAAGTTATGACCTTGTAAAAGGACGTCCAGATTTTATGACAACCGGTGATATTGTCGTTGTATTGGGGCAAGATATTAAACAGATGTACAGTTTCTAATAATATTTGCTTAAATATACTTTTTCCTCTAAAATTTCCATATGATTGCAGTTATGTTAATACTTCTCGTGTTTGCTGGGGCCTTTGTAGCCTTTGTCTTAATTTGGGGAAGCAAAACAAATAAAATTGAATTAAATGTATTTGAAGATATCAGAACTCCATTGGTTTTACAGGTATTGGTTCCAAGAGAGAATGATAAATCTGCGCTAGCAGCTGAACAAATGTTTGCCTCAGTTCACGGTGTCCTTGGAGATATGATTAAGGGTGAGGACATAATTAGTTTCGAGGTGATATCTAGTGAAGAAGAAGGAATCCGTTTCTATATTGTTACCCCAAAACATTTAGCCAAATTCGTAGAAGGGCAGATGTATGCTCAATACCCAAATGCTGATATTAGTTATGTTGATGATTATATTTCTAAGGCAAATGGAGATGACGAGACTTTTGTTACTTGCGGTGAAATCGAAATGGAAAAAGATTCCATATTCCCAATAAAGACATTTAGAAACTTTGAAGTAGATCCCCTTGCTGCAATAACTGGCGCTATGTCGGATTTGTCCCGTGGGGAGAAAGCTTGGCTTCAAGTCATAGTCAGACCAGTTTCAAACTACTGGCAAAAAGATTCAAAAAAATATATTACAGCCATAAGGGAAGGAAAAGATTTAAATGGGGAGTCCTTTTTCAGTAAGATTGCAGGTGTATTTGCAAAGATAGGGCAAAGCTTGTCTACAAGTGAAGCGGGACCTGTTAAAAAGGAAGTTGTTAAGCTAGAACCGGGACAGGAAGAGGAGTTGAAGGAGATTGAAACAAAAATGCTTAAACTTGGTTTTGAGGTAAAGATTAGGGTGGTTACTAAAGCTGGAACTCAGGAGAGATCTGAACAGATCCTAAGAGATGTTACTGCAAGTTTTAAACAGTTTACTACTGCGCATTTGAATAACTTCATTCATTCTAAACCCACCAAAACAGGCAAAGAAATATATGATGAATATGTAATCAGACATATGGATGCGGATGAACCAGATATCTTGAATATTGAGGAATTAGCATCTCTGTATCATTTACCAAATATCTCTGTTGAGACACCAAATATTGCATGGAGTAGATCTAGGAAACTTGAACCTCCTATGAATTTACCTAAGGCCGCGGATGGAGATGTGACAGTGTTTG
>LBSF01000006.1 GCA_000991805.1 candidate division WS6 bacterium GW2011_GWC2_36_7
AACGTTAATCATACTTCTTGTAGGATTGCCATTGTTGGTATACGCATCATACCAGGTTGTACAAATTGCAACTAAGGCAAGTGCTGATACTGAGCCTAAGAATGTTTTGTTAACAAATCTCACAACCTCATCAGTTACCCTCACTTGGACAACAGATTCACAAACAAGAGGAACAGTAGCTACAGTAAAAAGTGGCACAGAGGGAACCCCAGTTATAGATACAAGAGGAAATACAAAAAGATATACTCATTTCGTAGAACTAACAGGATTAGAACCAAATACCTCGTATAGTTTTGTAATCACCTCGGAAAGTACGAAGTATTCTGAAACCACAGATGGAAATAAATATACATTCAAAACAGCTGCCATAACGGCAGATACCCCAACCCCCAATCCAATTCATGGATCAGTTGATAATGTGTCTGGGGATGATGTCATAGTATTCGCAACACTGAAAGACAAATCTGTATATCCAGTCTCTGCAACTATGCCGAGTGGTGGGAATTGGATCATGGATCTATCAGCATTCAGAAAAGTCTCTGACAACTCTTTAGTCATATCAAACAACAACACCAACCTAGTGCTTGTAGTCATATCTTCAACGGACAAGGGGGATGTACTTTCAGGATCATATTCTGAATTGTTTGATAGTAATGGCAAACTCAAAAGTACTCAATCCTTTAATATTGGTTCTAATGCTCAGTTGTACTCATATTTCCCAAATACATCGATGTTAATGGCAGAGGCCACGGTAGTCGATAAAGATCCAGTGGTTGTAGTCCCGGATCCTGTCGTAGAGGAGCCAGTTGTAGAAGAGCCAACTGCAGATGGGAGAGTATTTCGATTAGTAAATGACCTTTCGTGGGAGGATATGGTTATCGCAGGAGGATTAACATGGCCATATGGTGCAGGCACTGTACAGATTACAAATTTAACAGATACAGGGTTCTCAGTAATATGGGCATCTAAGGATAGTGAACAAGGATATATTAACTATGGTACTAGCTCGAGTGATCTCTCAAGCCAAGCTAATGATGAAAGAGATGGTGTAACGAATAGGGGAGAGTATTACATTCACAGCGTTTCGGTTTCTAGATTACAACCAGAAATGAAGTACTATTTTGAAATCATTTCGGGAACTAATACATATGATAATAGTGGAAAGCAATATACTGCTACGACATTTGCTACATTGAGTACTCCACCTTCTTATGTATCTATAACTGGGACAACAAGTAATATGCCTGAGAGCAACGAAGGGATAATAATCGCATATATTAAGGATATTGATGGTACTGGTACGAGTGGACAAGCGGGATTGATATCTACGGTTATGGATGAGAGTGGCAAATGGATATTGTCTATCGCAGATAGTAGGTCAGCTGATGGTAGTGAATATTTCGAATATACTTCTTCGGATAGTATGTATTTTGATATATTGAGTACTATTTCTTCATTTACACCTGTATCGGTGTCAATGAATGGTATTACTAGTAAGGATATTGGTATAGCTATTAGTGATAGTGAAGCTACTACAACAGTATCCAAATTATCGAACTATGGAGTCATTTAATAGTTAACTAGAAACCATTATAATATCTGATATAATCAGGGACTTGTATGTATACAGAACATAACCAAACAAAGAAAAACAAGAAAGCGTTATTACTACTCTTAGTACTTGGAGTGTTTGGGTTTGTGGCGTTTAAATATACAAAGCTGAAAGATATTGTAGCCATAGATAACACGATTGAAGCTACATCATGTGTTAATTGTCTTGTTGATCAAACTCCTAATGAATCAGAACTTGTAATTTTAAATATTGGCGGAGACGGTGAAATCACAGATATCACACCCGAAAGTTCAGTTCTCGGATCTACAAGTGGTGGATGTGGAGTTGCAAGTAATATGTATACTGCAGATTCTGCTTGTGATCTTCAAAAAACAACTTCTTCTTTTGGAGTTAAGAAATCTTTTGTGAGTACAGATGCAGAAATCACAATGACATCTATATCCGTGCCAGTAAGATTACTCTCTGGAAAATATTCAATAAAGGATTCAAACAGAGATATCACTTTGGAAGATCCAGTATATAAACCAGCAGGAGTGGTCTTTGACGAAAGACAGGTATCAGTAACTTTTGCTCCAGGAGAGTCTGGAGAGAAGACCAAAGCTGAGGTATGGGAGAATACTATCAAGAAGAAAGCATACAGCACGAAATACACTATATCTACAGAAACCGAAACTGGTGGTGGGCATGTAATTTTAAATACTTATGCAACCAATGATTGTGGAGCAAAATGTAATAATGATGATAATATAAATCCCTCAAAATCAAATTCTGTAGCAAACTACTTCCAATCCATATCAGTTACTCCTCCAGGGCAAGCTTCTGAGGCAGAAGATGGCGATGAGGTCCTTATTGAAAGTGATTGTAGTGGGCTGGAGAGTTTAGATTTAGAAGTTGAACCTGGAGCTATAAAAGAGAGGGGATGTTTTAACATCTGGCAAGCAGTACAAGGAACAATGAAATCATTATTCCCTTCTTCGGATTGGTCTCCATGTGATGAAGAAAAAGAAAGCTGTATAAATACAGAAACGATAGCTGTAAAAATGAGTCCTATGTTCCAAAAAGTTAATACCTATACTGGTACAAGGGTCAAGTTGGCTATGGATCCGCAATCTGCATATAATTATAAATCCCTCTATATTGTTACTTCATGCAAAGCTAGTGTGGAGGGTATTGTTGGATCTGTTCCAGTTAAGTGTATATGGGATATGTCATATTTGTTTAATGAACGTAAAGCTGCAGAATATGATGATACTGGGAAATCTGAAACTCCAACTTTAGAACAGTATAAGATTTTTTTGAAACAAGAATCCATTTCGAGAACAGATAAGTTGTTAACAATGTAATAATTTAAATTAATAAAATACTTAATATGAGTTACGTAGTTAAAACATACGAGTTTCTAGGGAAATTAGAAAACCTTTTCAATAGGAAAATGTTTAAAACTGTTTTTGTAGCAGTTTTCAGCATGTTCCTTTTCTTTGGTGTCATGAATGTATATGCACAGGAAGATAATATCAAAATAACACCAGATTGGGGTGGTGCAAAAACTTTTAGCAATAATGCTAGTGGAGTGGAGGATGGAACACAGGATAATGTAACTAGCCATCTGACAGTAGAAATAACAAATGTTCTCTGGACGGCTATTATGTATTCAGATCCATCGATTACCGCTTTGAGTGCCAGCGCGGATATCCCTAATGATATGAAACTTGGATTGTTAGGAACAACGGATATGTTAATTGCGAGTGCGTATGAAAATCAGCCTAATGTCAATGTTGTTGCTCACTTGCAAGAAGAGTGGATTCCAGGATTTGATGAATCAAATACTGGTTTGTATGCTGCAGAAAATGTAACTGGGTATCAATCACTTATGGATACAGGGATTGCACCGATATGGAGTCAAATGCGAAATATGGCGTATGTTTTTTTTGTAATAATCATGATTGTGGTTGGTTTTATGATTATGTTTAGAAGTAAGATAGGAGGTCAAACCTTAGTGGGTATCGGAAATACTATCCCAAGTGTAATTATAAGTTTGGTATTAGTTACGTTTAGTTTTGCGATAGCTGGCATTATTATTGATTTGGGCGGTGTGACGGTTGGTTTGATATATACGATTCTTGGAGATAAATCACACTCTATTCAAAATATTAGTGGTTTAATGAGTGTGCTTTTCAATGGACTTGGTACTCAAGCTGTCGATGCTATGAAAGATGAATGGGCAAATATAGTGAGCTCTGTTACTTCACCATCAGTAGGTGGAATTTTAAAAATAATGAATCTTTTGGGATGGACAGTTGGTACAGGTGGAATGGCACCTGCCGTTGCAGGTGTTTTCGCTCTTCTTGTTTTACTAATAGGTATAGGTATTGTGTTTGTAGGAGCAATCAAGCTTATAATTACGCTTTATAAATCATATTTTCAATTGTTATTGGGTGTTATTCTCGGGCCTGTTCAAATTATGATTGGAACATTGCCTGGACAAGATGCGATGAGAACTAACTGGTTCTTAGGAATTGTAAGAAATGTCCTTGTTTTTCCAATTGTATACTTTATTATTAATATTCCTATATACCTAACAGAAATGAGTGGGGAAATGCTTTTGAGTTTTCCATCGAAGCTAACAGGTAATGACCTTGGAGATACTGGAACAGAGATTGGACTTACAAGCGGTGTAGTTGGGCTTCTTTTCATGTTTGTTTTTAGAGTATTTGTACTATATTATGCAGCGCAGGCTCCTAAATTTGCCGAGATTATTGTTCCTCCAGTAATGACGAACGCTTCTAAGGCTTCTGCGGATGCTATGGCTAACGCAAAGATGAGTTTAGGTAAAATTCCATTGATTGGTAGTTTATTTGGTAAATAGGTAATATAAATGCCAAAAGGTAAGAAGCAAAAAACAGACGAAGAGGTTCTTGGGCAAATATTTGACTTCATATTTAAGGAAGCAAAGAAGAAACCAGAAAAAAGGAAACCAATAAAAATGGGTGGGCCAATTGGAACTAATGAATTGGCAGAAGGTATTGCTGCCGCGTTAGAAATGCCAGCATTATTCGTGAATGATCAAATCTTATCGAACATGAATGATGCTTTGACGATTGAATTTGGAAGAATAAAGGCGAATGAATCAGGTTCTCTTAACGCAAAATTAACAACTACAAGTTTAATTGGATTTCTCAGTGATCCAAACAATTTTTTTGATAAACCCAAAAACGCTTCGAAAATGGGTATTAGGGATGCAATGAAAGCTGGCTTCATGGGAAGAGTTCATCAAGAGCTTGTATCTAATGCATGGGCTAAAAAATATAATCTCGACCTTGATGCAAGGAAAGCCATTCGTGGGCATTATCAGGCTGAAAGTATTGGTAGAGAAGCGGAGGCTGGAAGGGCTTTTGCTATGGCTGCAGGTGCTGCAATAGGAGGGAATGATGATTCAAGAAAGAATTATGTTGCGAGCAGAAGCGCTGATTTGCTAGGAAGAGAAATGTTTGGGAGAAGTGGCTGGGATTCTATGAGCGAAGAAAAGAAGGTTGGTCTGCAAAAGGCGCTTATAAGAGGGAATGATGCAGTTCAAGACTATTTCGATAATACATATCATGGAACTTCTAGGTTTGCAGATGAAGCCATGGGCAGATATTTTTCTTTGCAAGAATTGTGGAAGACAGACGATATGAAAAAGAATGGTGCAAAAGTGTCTGGAAAAGATGGAATCGATGTTTTTGACTTAAAAAATTACAATCTTCTAGAGACAAGAAATCTTGAGGGAAGGATAGCTGACATGCAGACTTATTTACGAAGAAATCCGGGATTGAGTATAAATGAAAAACAAAAAATCATAGTTGGTATTGAAAAACTTCAGCAAGCAAGTGTCATAGTTACGGGGAATCATTTAGATTTGGGAAAAGTTCAAGGAGCAAAAATAGAACTAAAAAGAATGGTTGCGGATTATAAAACAAAATTGGAGGCTGCCCAGAGAGCTGGCGATAGAGATGGTGTTAAATATTACAAAGATCAAATTAAAAATCTAAAAAGTGGTGATAGACAGTTAAACCTTTTAAATTTTTGGGGCAATATAGGGAAAAGGGAAGGGCAGATTGATTCTTTAAAGGATGTTCTTGGTGAGGGATTAGCTACAAAAGGAATATCTAGTATATTAGACGGATCTTTTTATGACAAAAATCGAAATATTTTCTACTTGCCAGTAAAAGAACAAAAAATCAGTTTTGGTTCTCATGTCTGGGAAGTGGCAGATGAAAACGGAATAAAAAAGCCAATAAAACATGACGAGGAGATAACGGTATTTATTCCAGAGGAAGGACGAAACAAAATGTCTTCTGACTATAAAGCTTTTCTTGCCAATGTGTATTATCTTACACCAAGATCTATGATGAGAACCTTGTTTGTTAATGGCGAAGGTTTTGTATATCTTGCGTATTTAAATAAACAGAGATTTATGAAGGAATTTGGTGTCGAGGATATAGATTTTACTAAACTTTTGAAAAATGATGCAGGATTATCAGCGGCACTTAGATCAAAGGGTATGACTGATGGACATATCGGAAGTTTACAATTTAGTGCCAAGTTGGCTCAAATATTTTCTTTTGGACAAAGAAAGAGGGATTTAATCAAAAACTGGATGGATGATCATTTCTTCAAGAAAATGAGACAGAAGGTTTACAATAGTCTAATAAAGAGGATAACAGATAAAGAAGCCTTAGCATTGTTAGAGAAATGGTTGGTAAAAGGTGGCTTTGAGGTAGTTGCAAAGGCGATTGTCATAGGAATACTTGATGCTTTAGGCATTGCTGCGACGGGTGGAGCAGGTTCATTTCTAGTACCGATTCTAAGTGCTTTGGTTGTAGATATCTTATACGGAATTGTAAAAATATTGGTTCTTGTTGTGCTTCTCATATCAGCAGGAGTTGTAGGAATAGCGTTTTTGGGAGGAGCGAAAATGGTACACGAATTCAATTCTATGACCTATGCATATACTAATGTAGTGCCAGGAGAAGTAGTATCTAATCCAAACTTCACAGGAACAAGCCCAATAATAGGAGAGGATGATCCATCACATATTATTGGAGATTTTGTAGGAGGATCGCTTCCATCTGGGGAGAAATGTCTCTTAGGATCCTCAAGTAGTTTCCGTTGTACGCAGGGACCATTCTCAGTAAAAGCAACTCCGACAAGCCTGACACCGTCACATTCGAAAGTCGCAGCAATAGACGTCGCAGGAGTCAACTATTTCTATGCTCCAGCTTTCTGTGGAAATAATAATTGCAAAGTAACTTACGTTGGAGAAGCGAGATGTTTTGCTGGATCTGCTGGAGGAATAATGAAATTTACAGCTTCATACGGTGGAAATACATATGAATTTACACTAATACACGTACAGCCTGGAGTAGGAAGTGGTGCCACATTATCCTCTGGACAGAGGGTTGCGAGGGTAATGACACATCAGGAAACTACGAATGCTTGTTCTTCTGGAATGCACCTCCATCTCCAGACTAAAATGAATGGAAAGGCCGTAGATCCAAGAGATGTTCTAAATAGTAACCCGTCGAGTGGAGGATTCTCATGTAATATAGGTGAATGCCCTCATGAGGTATAGGTAGAAATCAAAAAGTAATATCTTTAAAATGCCCAATATGGAAAAAAGAAAAAAAAGAATATTAATCATAGTAATAGGAATATTCGTAATAGCTTTGGTAGTTACTTTGTACTTTGTATATAAATCTCAAACCAGTCCATATCCCAAGGAAGCGATTCCTCAAGATTCTCTGAATTCGACAACGGAGACTATTGATTTAGGGAATACCGAGATTGAGGCTTCTAATGGATACCTATACTCAGTATCTAAAACAGTAATGCTTGATAAAGTTATAGAATTTGCTAAGAGTATAAGCCCCAAGGCAGTACAGACCATAAATGAAAAAGGATCATATTACGAATGGAGAAATGGAGAAGACTATGTAATATATGAATTAGAACAAAACACAGTCATATTCGCTATAAAACAAGGTATAACTTGGAATGAAGCAAGCATCAATGGATATTCATTTACACAATTTGTTAATAACTATTTCGGAAAGAATTGGACATACTCAATCTCTACAAGTGCAAAACAACCAACAGGGGAAACTATATATTATGCAAAAAGGACAATAGAAGATTTAAATGTGGAAATGGTTTTAAATAATCAATCAACTGACTATCTCGCAACAAAGGATGGAAAAATAGTATATGGAAAAATCCTACTATCTGAGTTGACGAAAGTTGGAGAGAAATTACCACTGATTAGTTCTTCTGATTTGGATAAATATGTAAACCTCTCAAGCTATCCTAAGGAAATATATCCTAACTATGGTCCACTACAGACAACGATATTAAACTCTGTTGATTACAAAAGTGAGGATTTTGATACCATAGCTAAGACATTAACCAATTGTAAAAGCAATTCTTCAAGCATAATCTACTTGTACAAATCTCTAAACCAGGGTAATCTAACCCCAGTTTACAAGTTAGATCTACAGTGTGAATTAACATACAAAGACACTGTATATACTATTCCTGCAATAGGATATGTTAACGCCATTGACCCCCAGTATATATCTACAGTAGAGTAATCTGTGTTACAATGTCACTATGAAATCCATAGCCAAACTCATACTAGCCATATTCTTTTTACTAATCCCAGTAGGAGTTTTTGCATCCACAACCAATACCATCACAGATCAGAAATTTGACGAAACCATATCTGATCAAACACAGACCAAGTACGTAACTCCAACCACAATATACATAACCCAAATAACTACAACATCATCTGAACTTCAAAAAAATCCATCCCTTTGGGTTAAAGCCTTGTATTATTACTCAATAACCAGACTACATTTTGCTGATATCCCTTACAACTACCTAATAGATTCTAACGGTGAAATATACGAAGGAAGATCAGGAGGAGTAGGTGCAAATCCAGAACTAAGAGATGCACAAGGAAGCATATTAATAGGATATCTCTCCAATGATTCAGTAATAACAAACAGAGCATCCACATCAATGTATACTCTTGTAGATTCTCTTGCTTCGACATGGGGAATCTCTAATCTCTCAGTATCAAAATTCAATATAGTTCAACAAGAAGGACAACTCTCCAAACTAGTACCAGTAGAACTCAAAGGAGAATTTAAACAATCTGTTCTAGACACCTTCTCCCAATGGAAAGGATACAAATCTGAGAAGTTAGCATACAAAACAAAAATTGAAGAAGTAACATACGATACTGAAGTGGTAATAGGGTCAAAATTACATGTCACAGTAACAGTAAAAAATCTAAATGACTTTACTTGGTTAACTGACAAAAACCCAATATATATATCTGTAAAGGACGGAGCAGATAGCAAGTTCGCTATAAATGGAGTATGGGATAGTTTCAGCAAACCAACACATATCTCTGACAGCGCAGTAAAAGCAGGAGAAACAGCAACATTTGAATTTGACCTCTTAGCTCAAGTAGCTCCAGGAAAAGCAGCTGAAAGTTTTGAAATATTGAAATTTAACAACCAACCATTCAAAGATTCTGCATTCGATGTTAAATTTAACATCGTAAAAGGAAACAAAACACTGGTCGAAGTCTCTTCTTCAGAATATGGGTTCGCAAATATTAGGTCGTGCCAATGGTATAGCTGTAAAATTTTAGATACCGTCGATAATGGTGTAGTATATATTCTACTCTCAGAGGAAAACGGTTGGATGCAAATACAGTACACAGAAGACATTAAGGGATGGGTCTTCTCTCGATATATGAAAAAGATATAATCCTAAAATCATACTATGAACCTAGATATTATTCTTGGAGGTCTAAATCCAGAACAAAAAAAAGCTGTTGAATGCACAGAAGGACCACTTCTTGTTTTTGCAGGAGCAGGCTCTGGTAAAACACGTGTGATTACAAGCCGAATCGCATATCTCATTAGTGAGAAAAAAGTACAACCTCAAAATATTCTTGCAGTAACATTCACTAAAAAAGCAGCAGGTGAGATGCAAGAAAGAATAAAAAGCATACTCAAGGATATAGGAGCAAGCATTGAAGATCTTCCGGCAGTAGGCACATTCCATTCAATAGGTGCGCTATTCTTAAGACAAAATGCCAAAGCCGTTGGGCTTACTAATAACTTCTCTATCTATGACTCCGATGACAGTGAAAATCTCATAAAAGAATTAATGATTGAAAGACAGATAGATATAAAACAAATCAAACCACAATCGATATCATATCTCATTAGTGCTGCTAAAAATGAAATGGTAACCCCAGAAAACTTCGGATCTCACTATGGAGGATATCTTGAAGATATTGCCGCAGAAATATATCCTGCATATCAAAAACAACTAAAGACTCAGAACTCTGTAGATTTTGGTGATCTGTTGTATCTTGCAGTAAAAATGCTAGAAGAAAATGAAGAAGTTAGGAAGCACTATCAGGACAAATTCGAATATCTTTTAATTGATGAGTATCAGGATACTAATAATGCACAATACAAATTTGCGAGATTACTCTCTGAAAAACATCAGAACATATGCGTCGTTGGAGATGATGACCAGGGTATATATGCATGGAGAGGTGCAGATATTAAAAACATACAATCATTTGAGGAAGATTTTACTAAGGTTACGGTAATCAAATTAGAACAAAACTATCGTTCTACTAAGAATGTCATATCTGCAGCAGTTGCTGTGATACAACAAAACAACAAACGCGTGGACAAGAAACTATGGACTGACAACAATGATGGAGAAAACATATCTGTATATCAAGCTAGGGATCAAGAAGATGAATCAGAGTATGTTACTGAAAAAATCAGGCATATGAGAGATATGCATATCCCACTTTCTAATGTGGCCATCCTTTACAGAACTAACTATCAATCGCGAGCAATTGAAGAAGCGCTTCTTAAAACAGGTGTTCCTTACAAGCTTGTTGGAGGTTTTAGATTCTATGAACGAAAAGAAATTAAGGATGTAATTAGCTATTTGAGATTCTTGTACAACATTAAGGACGAACTAAGCTTGGGAAGAATAATCAATGTCCCAAGTAGAAAGATAGGGCCTAAAACAGTCGCAGCATTACATGATTTGGCAAGACAAGCAGATTGCTCAATAGGGGAACTCCTTGTAAGTGCCTATGCTTTGGGACATCCAGAAAGCCAAGCAATTATAGATTTAGGAGGAGGATTATTGAATAGGGTAAATGAGGTGTCAGGTGAGCTTGCGAAATTTGCATCCCTAATATCTACATTTGGATATCTGTATGTTGAAGCTCGTAAGAAGAATCTGTTAGATATCATAGATATAATTTTGGAAAAAACTAACTACATTCAATGGTTTGATGATGGAACTGATCAGGCCCAGATGAAAAAGGAAAACGTTACGGAACTAAAAAATGTAGCATATCAATATGTTAAAAAATACCCGGAAAAAAGTTTGGAAATGTTTTTGAATGAGATCAATCTGATTGAACAAGAACAAGACAAGAATCAAGATGGTAGTGGATCGTATGTAAATCTAATGACTCTGCATTCTTCAAAGGGGTTAGAATTTGACTATGTATTTGTAATCGGGATGGAAGAGGGATTGCTCCCTCATTCGAGAGCGTTCACAGATGAGAGTGAATTAGAAGAAGAACGAAGACTTTGTTATGTAGGTATTACTAGAGCAAAGCAAAAGCTAACATTAACCTTCGCTGAAACAAGATTAACACGAGAAGGTTTTACGTCGCAGATACCATCAAGATTCTTAGGCGAGATACCTCAGGATATATGTGAATATTATAGTTGGAATGCATAAGGCTATTTCAACCAACTTAATTCGCCATATGTAGCTACATATTTTTTGTAAACCGCTGGCCACATATATTGAGGTCGAGCACCAGCTCTAAGTTTCGCAAGTGTTCTTTGAATCTGCTTCTTCCCATCAAAAATATTATCATTTGGGAATTGCTCGTACCAAAGGCATGGATCCCATTGGAAAAGTCCTTTGTAATATGAATGCTTGTTACTTTCGGCATTACATCCAGATTCCCATTTCATTGTAAATTTAAGCCATTGTTTTTCTTCTGCGGAAGCTGACACATTATTATCTACATATGATTCCCAATATGTACAATTGTAACCAATTTGAGGAACTTGGTTTGGATTATCATCTGGTCCTTCAAGAATAATAATCTCTTTGACAGGTTCTTTGAGCAGATTTTCTTCAACTATTTCAGAAGCGACTAGATCGCCTCCCTCATATGTTTTTCTAAAAGTCTGAGTCATGATCCCAAGTACTCCTTGCTGGCTTACAATTTTCTTACTTAAATTTTGACATAATGTTGCACCCTGAGTAATACGTTCAAATGGAACTGAAATAGTAATATCTTCAATGATAGTTCGATATGTTTGAAGGATTATATATGCATTGTTTGTAAGTACATTCAAGGGAGAGGTTGTAATCACCCGATTCATATTACTTACGGAATATCCATTTTCGATAAGGGCATCGATAGGGGTAGAAGCTGTGGTTAAAAAGTGCTGTATATCGCCATCATTATCAACGGTGATATATTTTGTACGGAGTTCTTCTACAGATTGATCACTATCTACGCCAAAAACTAAGTTAGTCCAGTTGGAATCCAACACGGGGAGACTAGGTTGGTAATATCTTTTATCAAAATTGTTAAGTAAAAGAAAAATACCGAGACTAAATATAATGGTCAAAACTCTTGCTAGTTTCATAGGTAGATTCATTTTATCACATTTAAGCCTGGCTTTAGCCTGGCATTCGTTCAGAAAGAGTTAAAGAGACGAAAAGCTTGCAAAAATGGGATTTTAGTATAAATGACCAATAACTATTCAAATATATTCTTACTTTTAAATATGCACAACGCAAAAAGGTGGCGTGCAGTATACTCTTAGAAGAAATGAATAAACTATGAATCAAGGCCAGGCTATAGCCTGGCCTTGGGGTTTGTGATATATTCAAATTATGAAAACTGCCATAACCTTCAAAAAACTCATCCCTTGGATTGTATTGGTACTTGTAATTGGTGGCCTTGCTGCATGGTACTTCATAACTAACCGTGTTACCAGTGCTGAAAACGCATCATATGACGCAAAGATACAAGAAGCAGAAACTATGTATTACAGTAGAGAATACTCGACTGCAATGACATACTACTATGAAGCAGCAGACCTGATCCCTTCAAGAGTGGATGCCTTTAATGGAATATTAACAATTCTTGTTGAAAAAGGTCGGAATAGTGATGCACTATCAATCCTAGAGAAGTCTGCACAGAAGATTAAAAATGATGATCAAGCAATTTTGTATACCCTCGTCGGAAATGCTTACTACGATGACGCGGATTACGACAAAGCTCTAGAGACCTTTAAAAAGGGACAAGGGGTAGGAGTAAATAATCAAGAATTAGAACTGATGATTGGAAGGGTGTATTTGAAGAAAGGAGAGATAGATAATGCAGCAAAGCAGTTTGAGAAGGACTTGTATGAGAATGACAACCTTTCTGAATCTAAGCTTTTACTTTCATATATACAATCAAGTTCAGATATAGAAACTGCAAAAAGCACTCTTGGAAGTGTTTCTCCTTCAGAAAAATGGAAGGCATATTACGATGAATTTGCATCTGTATTAGGATCTTTAAATACGGATATGAAATTTAATGCTACGAAACTCTCAAGAGTATATATCAATAACGGATATCCGGCACTTGCAGTCGCAGTTTTGGAACCAATGGAATCAGAAATTGTGGAATATATAGAGGGTGTGTATTTCCTAGGGAGAGCATATCTAGAAATGGGGGAATATGACAAAGCAGTGTTAGAATTAGATAAGTCAGTCACATTAGGTGGCATGGAAGACGATATCTTGTGGGCAAAAGCAAGAGCATATATGGGGAAGGATGAATTGAATAACGCAATTAGTAGCTATGAAAAAGCAGTTGGTTATCAAGGGAAAGCTCTATCATACGACTTAGCTAATGAGTATTTCGATGTTCTACTTACAAACGACCTAACATTAAAAGCAGACGAATTGTTAAAAACAGTAGTAAAAAATGTCAAAGCACCATATATCTATATCTGGGGTATCAAGATAAATTATGCTTTGAATAATGTTGATAAAATAAACTATTACATTGATCTGCTGGGAAAAACTAACCCAGGGGATAGCGATAAATTAGAGTATCTATACTGGAAAGCGAAGGCTCTTTTGGATCAGAATGGAGATATAACGGAGATTACAAAAGTGTTAGATGAACTCTTGGCAATGGATCGATACAATGCAAAATATTATTTTTTATTGGGGAGATTACAGTTTGAGCAAGGTCAAGCAACTGATGCGGCAGACTCTTTCAAGAAGGCTATCGAGTACGATTTAAGCAACGATATAACAGATGATGCAACAAGACTGTTGTCTAGTGTTGAATAGTTCTGATATAATCGCAACTGCGAGAGTGTAAACTTTCTTTTTGTAGCTGTTAACTTAATTAAAACTTTTATGGACAAATCTACATATAATATCAAAATGCCTATGGAGCAAATCCGAAATATCGGAATCATTGCTCACATTGATGCTGGAAAAACTACAACCACAGAAAGGCTTTTGTATTTCACTGGACAGGTACACAAAATTGGAGAAGTTCATGATGGAGCTGCAACTACAGACTTCATGGTACAGGAACAGGAAAGAGGTATTACAATTATGTCCGCAGCAGTTACATGCTTCTGGGATT
>LBSF01000007.1 GCA_000991805.1 candidate division WS6 bacterium GW2011_GWC2_36_7
CTACTACGTCAACTTGCATTTCCGTACCTGACACTGCTCCTGCAATGGTTGTCGTATCTACCTCTATTGCGTCTAAAACCGCATTGTCTGTTGCTGAAAGATTAGCCGTTACTGTTCCATCAACCGTTAAAATCCCCCCATTATCATCAACTGATAAAACTCCCGTTGAATCTGTGGCTACTGTTACTCTTAACGCAGTCGCTTCAAGACCAGCTCCGATGGGAACTGCCGCCCCATTGAACTGTGTAATATTAAATCCTGCTCCTGAAACTGCATTATCAATAAGTTGGACTGCTGTTAATATCCCACCCGCTATTTTTCTAATTGGAGCTAATATTGATTGATTTACTTCTTCTACTGTTCCTCTGATTGTAGAGACGCTACTTTGAACATCATTGACTATTAGTTCTAACTGTTGGAGCATCTTAGTTGCCTGCTTCATTGTATCTCTTGCATCTGCTACCGTCGTCTTAGTCTCTTTTATGAGCATTGCTACATAGTAGAGTATGAGGCATACCATTATGGTCAAGACACTAACAATTATCATCCAAAATACTGGTGGTATTGTATCCATGTTATTTAAATATATTTAATTTAGTTATTTTGTATTTCCACATGTTCCATTTAGGCTTCCACCTGCATTCCAGATCAAGGATTTACACTTTGTATCTGTTGGTGCAAATTTAGATATTCTTACAAAATATCCATTATTTGGACTCATTGAGAAATCTAATCCATATTCCATACTACCATCTACTTGTAATCCTTCATACTTACTCTTAGATGTAGGCCACCATGATACATTGTTTGCGGTTAATCCTTCAATTGTATTTATGGAATCTATGAATGATCTTGCTGTGTACGCTGTGGTATATCCATGTACTCCTACGAGATTCCATCCTGCGGAGAATGCTACTGGTACTGATGAGGTTAGGTTGTACCCTGGAATTGTTACTGTCCCATCTTGGGTTGCATATACCAGATATCCCTTCCCAGGTACTATGGTGAAATTATTTCCTGTGCATGTTCCACTTGAGCATGAGTATCCACTATTCCATCTGCCTCCATCGAAAGTTGAAATATATTGTACTTCTACCCCATTGGTTGAGGCTTGGGAGATGACATCTTTAGCTGTGTATGCTCCTGAATCTGTTGAAACTGGTACGAAATTAAAAGAAATGATATTTATTCCCTTTTTAATTGCATATTGTTGCGCTGTAGCAACTTTTTTATAGTTGATATCAAACACATTAGATTCAAGTACCAAATCTTCCTCCGAGGTAGGATTTGCCATATCTTCTGGAATCTGAATTCCATCAACTCCATTTGATTCTATGTAGAAAAGGTTGTAAGTCTTCCCGTCCATTGTCCTGGTTGCTAATTCATAGGTACCAAGCTCAAAGCTGAACATCCCATACTCAGGAAGATACATAGCATATCCTCCGTCTTCCGCTTCTTCAGCATATGTCTGTTGTACAATACTTGGAAGTGAAGATTCTACTTCCCCAATGTCACTACAACCTTTTATTTCGCAAGACTTCTTTGGAGTTCCCAATACACATTCATTATCCGAAGGACAATCAACTTTTACCCCTTTCTTACCCAATACGTCAACACAATATCTTTTCGCTTCTTCTAACGCCTTTTGATAATCACTATCGTCCGCTGTACATTTTGCTTTGCTATATTCTTCTTCAAGTTCTGACACCTTAGTTTCCCAATATTTTTTAAATTCTGTTTTTTTCCTCAAGATTTCCAAGATCTCAGGACTATCTATTGGTATCGACCACGTATTTACTCTAAAGTTCTCTGTAATTTCTGGACTTCCGGCAACAGATATACATTGTTTCTTTCCAAGTTTTACCTGCTCCGCACCAGCCCCACACGATAGTACGCATGATTTCAAAACCTTTTCTTCTGACAAGTCTGGGATGACAGTACACTCTGCAACATCCGTAGGTTCCTCTGTTGATGCCGGGTTAGTTTTTTTTCTAATACAAGTATTTGTGTTGACTATTTCTCCAAAAGTTCCATTGGCTTGGCAATAATGAGAGCTATGATCACTTAAAGGTTTACATGAATTTACTGGGGTACCATCTGGGCATGTCTTACTCACTTCACCATTAGCCTCACTTGGACCAGGTATACCCGTACTTGTTGTACTCATACAGATACTATTAGAAAATGATTGGACCTTTCCGTTAACACACTGAACTGAGGACGATGTTCCTGTCGGAGTACAGCTACTTGGAGAACATGAGGGAGCAGTGGAGCCACCACCACATTTGCTACTGTTAGCATCACAACTCCCGTTTGAACAATATGATGTGCCATCACAATATGCTACAGATGATTGTTGGCTTGTTATATACTTTGCTTCAGCGGTCGATACTTTTAATGCATTCAAAACAGATTGAGGTACAACCCCACCGTTTTCTGCAGCAGCAACTTTGAGAACATTACCTGCACCTATCGTTGACGACTCGGCTGCTAAATCTGCGGCAGTCGCAGCTTTCCATCCTGTATCAGTAGAACAAATATATGAACCCGTAGGCAATACATTTCCTTGAGCATCTTTGACAGGCGTAGAAGAAGTACTCGTATTCTTTCCACAACCCGCATAGGCACCCATTACTAACTTGTCCCATATATAGCTACTCACTGGTTGTGTTTTCTTTATTGATATATCAAAAGTTGTAACCTCAAAAAAACCGTAAATAAATTGTTGTTCATCACTCACTCCATAATTACTGTAAATTCCCTTAACTCTAAAAGTATCGTTCGTTACTTCCAAAGGCAATACATTCCCCTCCACATCTCTGATAGCAGAAGCATCAAGATACCACCCTCCCTCATCATTAACAGCGCTACTGTAAACGATACTATCTTTACTCTCACTACCATCATTAAAAGTAAT
Organism: candidate division WS6 bacterium GW2011_GWC2_36_7; assembly: GCA_000991805.1. Lineage (GTDB taxonomy): Bacteria > Patescibacteriota > Dojkabacteria > SC72 > SC72 > UBA12078. Next base: position 2,918 of record LBSF01000007.1, read on the forward strand.
ATATACAATAGCATCTCTAGAATATGTTCCATCATCACCAACTACCTTGCCAAATATTGGCATAGGCTCCCCTACAGTATCTAATACTCCAAATGTCTTAACAGTGGATACACTCCCCTTAAAACTCCATATGCCATCACCTACTACAAAGTTGTATGTAGAGTTTTCATCCAAATTAGTCATCGTCACACTGTGGGTATAGTAAGAACCCATTTTAGTAACCTTAATATTCTCACAATCAAAATTTTCCCCACTTACACTAAATGTAGAATCCTTTGTCTCACTTGCAGTTTTGTTAAACGCATCTACACAAGCCTTTTGAGCATCACTCACATCCCTGTCATCATATGCCATAGTTGATCCTACAATCCCTAGAGGGCCAGGAAGTAATCCTTTGTCTTTCTTAACATACACAATACCTTTCATAGGGGAAGTTGTCGTCCAAGTCACTGTAGCAGATCCATCCGTTATATTTGTAACTACAACATTTTGAGGTTTGAACGCTATTGATTTGTATACATAATATCCAGCAATACCAACTAACCCTACACCTACCAATATCAATATTATCTTTGATATCAGTCTTAATACTTTTTGTGTTTTAATACCCATTTGAGCAGATTGATTAGAATATTAATATATATACATATATCAAACAAAATAATGGGAGATATGTCAAATATAATGGTATAATCAGCACATGCAAAAATACTTTGTACGACACAAATTAAGCGTAGGAGACATAACCCACCTATCCGATTCGGACAGTGAGTTAATACTCTCTCAGAATAAACTCCACGTAGAGGATGTAATTGAGGTTGAAACATACCAAAATACATACCTTGCACATATTACAGATATGGAGAAAAATTCTGTAGAAGTAGAAATCTTAGAAGACAGAGGCGTTAGGGAAAACTCTTACGTACCAAGCGTTTCAATCATACAAGCCTTAAGTAATGATACAAAATTCAACTACTTTGTTGAAAAAAGTGTAGAGATTGGTATTGAAAAAATCATACCTACGGAAACAAGATATTCACTAAGAGGTAAGAGCAAAGCTATCAAAGACTACGGTATGTGGAACAAGATAATTAGAGATGCTACAGATCAATCTAGAAATACGTTCCCTACTATGATTGAGAAGCCAATTAGGATAAAGGAGCTTTTGGAATACAATTTTGAAGAAGATGCAGTTAAGATATGCTTGGCTACAGAGAATGTAGACGCAAAATATTTAAATGATGTAGATGTAAAAAACAAACCAGTATACATAGCTATTGGTCCCGAAAAAGGATGGAGCTCTTCAGATTTAGATGTATTTAAGGAATTGAATTTTACATTTGTTAAACTAAGAGGCAATATCTTAAGAACCGAAACTACTGGGTTAGTCATTGGAAGTATAATTAAGTATATAAAGGAAGAAATATAATGTTAAAAGCTACAAGATCAAACTACAAAAAACCAAGAAAAGCACCTGTTGCTCACAAGGAATTCTTCACAAAGGAAAATCTTTTTATCTCCCGTATTGCGAGTATCTTAATGGTTCCTAAACCTCAGATTATGAGTATCTTTTCCTCGAGAGCTGTTACTACAATTAGATTGAACCCTCTAAAAGGGAATGTAGAAGATACTAAAAGAGCATTAGAAGAGAAAGAGTATCAATTGCAGGAAATTCCATGGGCTAAGAATTGTTACTTTGTATTAAACTATGACAAGTCTGAAGTATCTCAATCCGTGGAATATCAGGATGGTAAATTTTACATCCAAAATCTTTCAAGCATTTTAGATTCGTTGGTTTTAGATCCTCAAGAAGGAGAATATATTTTGGATATGTGTGCTGCTCCTGGTAGTAAGACTACCCATATTGCAGCGATGATGAATAACAAGGGAAAGATATTGGCAAATGATATTGATATGAGCAGAGTGTCTTCTTTAAAGAATGTCTTGTATCAGTTTGGTGCTAGGAATGCAAAGGCTACATACAGTGATTCTGCTGAATTTGGTAAAAAATACCCTGAATATTTTGATAGAGTACTTTTAGATGCACCATGTAGTGGTGAAGGAATGATCTATATGAATAGTCAGAAGCCTTTGAGATTCTGGGGATTGGATAAGATAAAGAGGAATTCTTTCTTACAAAAGGATTTAATAATATCTGCATTTAGAACTTTGAAAACTGGTGGTACACTCGTCTACTCTACTTGTACATTGGAACCTGAAGAGAATGAGGGAGTTGTTACATTCCTTCTAGAGCATTTTCCTAATGCTACTGTAGAAGCTATTGATATTGATTTAGCAGGAGAAAAAGGATTTACATCAAAGGGAATCACTAAGTGGAGTGGTAATACCTACGATCTGGCTGTTAAGAAGACTTTGAGAGTCATTCCTAACAGCAAGATGATGGGCTTTTATATCGCTAAGATAAAGAAGAACTAAGCTACTTCCGTAACTTCTTCGTTCTTGTCTAAACCTTTCATACTCAATTTGATCTTACCCATGTTATCTATACCAACGACTTTGACTTTAACGATGTCACCTTCATTAATGAAGTCATGAACATCCTTAACAAAATCATCTGATAGTTCTGATACATGTACTAGACCAGATATTCCTGGTGCTAGATCAACAAATGCTCCATATGGCATTATTGATGCAGCTTTACCTTCATAGACAGTTCCAATTTCTGGTTTGAAATCATATCTCCTGATTGCCTTTACAGCAGCATCAAGTGATTCCTGAGATGCAGAATAGATATTTACTGTACCATCTTCTTCAATCTCAATCTCAGCTCCAGTTCTCTCAGAAAGTTCTCTAATGTTCTTTCCGCCTGGGCCAATGATCTCACCGATCTTGTCTACAGCGACTTTCTCTTGTGCTACTCTTGGTGCAAATTCAGACATAGTTGTTCTTGGTTCTGCAATTGTTTTACTCATTGCTTCAAGAATCTTTGCTCTAGCTTCTGTTGATTGTTTGAATGTTTGTTCAACAATTTCCATAGATAGACCTTGTGTCTTTGTATCCATCTGTACAGCGGTTACGCCATCAGCGGTTCCTGCAATCTTGAAGTCCATGTCGCCATAGAAATCTTCAACACCTTGCATGTCTGTTAAGACTTTGAAACTACCATCATCGGATGTAACTAATCCACATGCTATACCTGCAACTGCCTTTCTTAAAGGAACACCTGCTGCCATTAATGACATACTAGATCCACATACTGATGCCATTGAGCTTGATCCGTTTTCACCTTGGATTTCACTCATTACTAACATTGTGTATGGGAATTCCTTTTCAGAAGGTAATACAGGAACCAAAGCTTTTTCAGCTAACATTCCATGACCAATTGCTCTTCTACTTGGGGAGAATTTGATTCTGTCGCATACTCCATATGCAAATGGTAAGTCATTGTAGAAATGCATATATCTCTGTTCTCTCTCACCTTCCATATCATCTACCAATCGAACATCTCTCATACTACCTAATGTCGCAATGGTTAATGTCTGAGTTACTCCTCTTGTGAAGACTGCAGATCCATGAACTCTTGGTAAAAGATCAGCTTCTGTGTAAAGTTCTCGGATTTCATCCATAGCTCTACCATCAACTCTAGTATTCTCTTCAAGAACAATCTTTCTTGCAGCTTTCTTTAGGAGGTAATCATATGCCTCTGCGAGTACAGCTTTAGAAAATTTACCATCAAATTCTGCGAATATTTCTTCTTTTGTTGCTTCGTGAACTTTGTCACTAGCTTTTTGAAGATTCTCTTTTATTCTTGCTTCTGTTAAGAATTCCTTAACTCCAGTTAATGCTTCTTCAGGAGTTGCATATGATGTATATGTTTTTTCCTTCATTTCCAATTTCTTTAGGAATGCATTCTGTGCTTCTAACCATGGTTGCATTAACTTCAAAGAATCTTTCATTGCAGAGAGAATCTCTTCGTTGGTTGCTTCATAGCAACCTGCATCAACCATTGTGAATGTTTCGCCGTCTCCAGCTACAACATAGTTCATCTTCTCTTCAGGAGTTGTTAAGTCCATAGACTTGAGGATATTTGCTGGTTTTCCATCTACTATACCCATTCTGACACCAGCTATTGGTCCAGAAAAAGGAGCAGATGAATACATCAATGCTACAGATGCAGCATTAATAGCCAAAAGCATTGGATCATTCTCACCATCATATGACATTACTGTCACGATTAAGTTCAAATCATTTCTGTAATCCTTAGGGAACCTAGGTCTTACTGCTCTATCTATCATTCTTGCTTTTAATACAGCATCATCACTTGGGAATCTTTCTCTTTTAACAAATCTAGATCCATTTATCTTTCCAGATGCATAGAATTTCTCTATGTATTCAACTGAAAGAGGAAAGAAATCTGATTCTTGTCTTGGAGTAGCGGTATTAGCATTTACTGTAATAACAGTGTCTCCCATTCTAGCTAATATTGCTGATTCTGATCTTAATGCAAGTTTACCTGTTTCAAAGGTACATTTCCTTCCATCTATCTCAAATTCGTGTTTTATTTCGTTTAAAACCATTTTAATTAATTAAAAAATATAATTTAAATATATCGATGACATAATACAGTCATCAATATTATATGTTTTGGAAAGTTTTTACAAAGAAAGAGGTAAAAAGGTTTTAGACCTTTAACTTCTTTGATAATTCGGTATACCTACCTAATTCGCTATCTTTAAGATATTGAATCAATCTTCTTCTCTTACCAACCATTTGAAGTAATCCTCTTCTAGAGTGATTATCTTTTTTATGATCTTTAAGATGCTCACTTAATTTCTCTATTTGCATAGTTAACAAGGCAATTTGTACTTCAGGGGAACCAGTATCACCTTCGTGAATGGCATACTTACCTACTGCTATTTGTTTTTCTTCTAGTGTTAGTGACATTTCTATTCTAAGATTATCATTATGTATTCTTAATTACAAGCCGGAGCCCAAAATAGGACAGAGATTATTGTATAATTTTATAGGTCATCTGTCAAGCTACAACAGGCATAACCTTAATATATACTTTTTACTTCTACCTCATTTGTTTCAATTGATCTTCTAATTGGTTAATAGTCTGTGCATCATAATTAACTTGGGAAGATGCCGGGACTGCCATACCTGGAGTTACTTGCTGTTGTACAGGCGCATTCATAGACATTGATGGGACTTGTGCTACAGGTGCGGGATTTTGCTGCATAGGTGCCGCAACAGGAGCTTGTTGGGCAGGAGCCATTACTGGGACTTGTTGTTGAGTATTTCCCTGAGGATTATCGATATCCAAATTAAGGAATTTTTCTTCTAAATCAGCAGCTTTTCCTTCTATTTCTAGAATCTTAAGAATTCTTTCTTTTATTCCTGGTGTACCTATGACTCCAAGTAAAGGAAGTATTTCATTCTTAGCGCTATCCGAGATTGCACTACTTAGGATATATTCTCTGATTTTTAAAGCTTCGGGTGTCATTATATTGGTTTTAATAATTTATATTGTTTATGCTGCGGTACCGTATGCGCTGACTAACTGAGCAGCCCCTCTTACACTTTCTTGTCTTGCCTTTATATTTCCTCTCCATTCTTCTAGTTTGTTAATGATTGTAGAGGATTCTATATTATGTTCAGCAATGCTTGCCCCATGACGCACACTCTGGCTTATGTTTTGTACTGATTCAATATTATCATTAAGTTGTCCTACCCAATCCACAGTAGGTTTCTCAGCTATTTTCGCATCCCTAAGACCACCCAAATTATTAATACTTTCGCCACTAGGAACAAAATCAACTGCTTCTTTGCCAGATCTAAGATTCCTCTCTCCAAGTTTAACATCTGGAATGAAATATCCACTTCCGGTCGCCCCCCACAGCGACTTTTGAAAGGCGAAACTCTCACGAATATCTTTCATAACTAAACTCTTCCCTATTTTTTTCTCCACAGCTGTTAAGAAATCATATACTTTACTTTCAATTTTCATCTTAAGCGTTTCCTTTGCTGTTTCTTGTAATTCTGTTTTTATACCATTCTCAAAATCAGGATTAATAGCAGATGCTTCCATTGCTAGTCTTTCAATTTCAGCATTTTGCTGAGTTTCAAAAGCTGCTTCTGCCATATCGTCTTCTCTATCAGGAGCAACATTTCCAAGCATTTCTGGATCGTGGGTAAAATTCATTTCTCCATTTCTTGCAGCGGCTACAAGACTAGAATTCATTTCATTTGATGATATATTACTTTGATTGTCATCACCTCCCATTTCTGGAGAATTTGGCATAATAATAGGCAGTAAAATTTAATACATGTTTAATGTATCACTTTGTACTAAATCTCGTCAATGATTATTTAACTACCTTGAAACAATATATCTCATCTCCCTCTTGAATATCAATATCTGCATCCAATTGTATTCCACAATCAAAGCCTGTTTTAGCTTCTGTAACAGTATCTTTGTTGATTCTTAAAGACTTAATCTTTCCACTTCCGAGTATCTCATCTTTCCTTACTACATCACACCTACAATCTCTTTTCATTATTCCACTCTCTACTCTACTACCAAATACCTTAGTACCGTTTGATAGTATAAAGACTGTTTTAACAACAGCTTTTCCAATCTCTTCTTCAACATCCTTTGGGAGGGACATAAGGGAGACAACATCATTAACTTCCTCTAATAGTTTGTAGATAATGTCATATGTTCTTACCAACACCTTATTATTCTTTGCATATTCGTTAACCCCATTCTCCATACCTACTTCAAAGCCCAATACAATTGCTCTAGAAAGACTTCCCATCTCCACATCTCTGAGAGTAATATTCCCTACACCAGATTTAATAATCTTAGCTGTATATCCGTCTTCTTCTATCTTACTTAACGAATTTTTCAATGCTTCAAGAGATCCTTCTGAGGAACTCTTAACAATTACATTAAAGAATTTGTCATTTGTAACTTCTTGATCACCAAAAAAGTCTTCCAAAGCCTCTTCTTCAGTTATTGCCTCAGTTGAAACTTCTTTGTACAAAGACTTAAGGAACTTCTCATCATTCTTTTCCAATACAAACACCTCAGTACCCAACTCCAATGAATTTGAGACTCCCAATATCTTTCCTCCACAGCCGCCACTTAAAAGACATAGATCTGCATTGTCTTCAGCTATTACTCCTTTAACTTTCTCAATGAAGTATTCCTTCCCTATTCTGTATCCAAAGAGATCTCCTTCACAAATATGTCCACTAATTAATGCCAAAGAAGAGACATTTCCTTTTGATTGATCTTTAATTGATTCAAGTACAAATGCTTTTCCGATTACTCCCTTTGGTAATTCTTCTCTCTCTTGTAATCCTTCAACCTCTGCAACAAGTAGTATCAAATCCAAAAGTTCAGGAATACCTTTCCCTGTCTTTCCTGATACTTCTATTACAGGAATTGATCCACCCAATCCTTCTACCTGCATTCCATTACTTACTAGTTCTCTCTTTATCTTGGGAATATCCATATCTGGCAAATCACACTTATTAATGACAACGATTGGTTTTGCTGTAGATCTATTTATTATCTCGATTGATTCCTTAGTCTGTGGTTGTACACCATCATCTGCTGCAATGATTAGTAATACAATATCTGCAATACTTCCACCACGAGACCTCATCAAATCAAAAGCTTCATGACCTGGTGTATCTATGAATGTAATTTTCTTTCCGTCTTTAACACATACTGTAAATACTGAAACTTTTTGAGTAATACCACCAACCTCACAACCTTGAACATCACTCTTTCTAATGTTATCCAATATTGTTGTTTTACCATGATCGACATGACCTAAGATCGTCACGATTGGAACTCTCTCGCCTTCTTGAGTTGTATTCTGACTTTTCTTAGACATATTTAATTCCTTAAATTATTATTCTTCCTTAGCTGCTTCTTCAACAACAGGTGTCTCTTCTACTATGGTTTCTGTTTCCTCTGGTTTTACCTCTTCAGCAACAACTGCCTCAGCTTCATCCTTCTTTGCTGTTTTCTTTTTAGTGGTTTTCTTCGTTGGTAATACTTCTGGAGCAACTTCATCAGCCATAGGCACGACTACTTCTTCTTCTTTTCTTACCCCATTTCCAACAATATCAATCTTGAATCCTGTTAACTTCCATGCCAATCTTACATTCTGTCCTTCTCTACCGATAGCTAAGGATAGTTGGTCTTCATCAACAGTTACAGTTGCTGTTTCTTCACTAATACTTACACCATCAATTTTTGCAGGACTCAATGCATTAGCAACAAACTTTCTTGATTCCTCATCCCATTCGATAATATCAATCTTTTCCTCACCAATTTCATTCATTACGTTTGCAATACGAATACCTCTCTGGCCTACGCATGATCCAATTGGATCTACACCATCCTGATGAGATACAACAGCAATCTTACTTCTAGATCCTGCTTCTCTTGCAACTGCTTTAATCTCTACAACTCCCGATGCAATTTCTGGAACTTCCATTTTGAAAAGTTCGATTAGGAACTTTGGATCTGCTCTAGATACTATGACTTGAGAATCATCTATGGACTTAAGCAATACTTTGTATCTCTCTCCCAATCTGTAGAATTCATTAGATATTTGCTCTTCCTGAGGCATTACTGCGGTTGCTTTTCCAATTTCGAAGATTACTTCACCTTTTTGCATTCTTTGCATCAAAGCACTGAATACTTCCCCCACCTTATCACTATATTCACTTAACACAGCATCTTTCTCAGATTCTCTCATCTTTTGTAATATGACCTGTTTTGCAGTTTGTGCTGCAATTCTTCCGAATTCTTCAGCTGGCATCTCCAATTGAATAGAGTCTCCTGCTTCAACATTTGGAGAGATCATTTCTGCATCAGCTACAGATATTTGCATATTGTCATCTGCAACCTTCTTTACAACTTCTTTTGTAGCTATGAGTTTAAACTCACCTGTCTCTCTATCTAGTTCTACTGTTAGGTTACTTCCCATTGATTCTTCCTCGTCTTGAGTGAGATTAAGATCGATGAATTTTTCTTTTTTGTATGCTACCAATATTGCAGATTCTAAGGCTGTAAAGATTTCTTCTTTCTCAATACCTCTTTCTGAAGATATTTGGTTGATTGCAGAAATAAATTCTGATGTCATTGCCATGGTTTATATATTTAATAATTTATATTTTTTAAAATAGTACTTTCAAAAAAAAAGGTGAGAATTTTCATCCCCACCCTCCTCTTTGTATAACTTTCAATTAGTAGTATATCACAAAGCAAATGGAAACTCCAAGCCTGGCTATAGCCTGGCCTTGGTTCAGAAAAAGTTCATCTTCTCCCAAACCTTTCTACATAAAGAACAAACACACAACCGTCGTTACAAGCACGAGCCTATTGCCTAAGAGCGCGAGCTCCCAAGCGGCAGTACAAAAGCATTAGTTATACTTATGAACGAAGGTCAGGCCTTAGCCTGGCCTGTTGTGATTTTAGAGAGTAGTTTTCCTAGTCTGTTTGGGGTATTAGGTAGGTATGTGGTTTCTAGGATACTTCCGAAGTCTAACATCTTCATTACAACTCTTTCCGTACCCATTCCAAATCCACCATGAGGTGGGCATCCATATTCAAAATATTCGAGGTAATCCTTGAGTTGTCCATCTAATTCCATACCTCTTTCTACTGCATTCTTTTTCAATACATCAATCCTATGTTCTCTTTGTGCACCTGTTGTGATTTCAAGTCCTTTCCAGAATAGGTCAAAACCCATTGCTATCTTAGGATTCTCAGAATCTCTCATATGGTAGAAGGCTCTTCTCGCATATGGATAATCTACAACAAAGACAAATTCTGATCCTGTTTCCTTCTCCATTATCTCTCCCATAGCTCTTTCTTCTTCTGGTGAGAAGTCTCCCGTATCCTTACTTTCTACCCCTGCTTTTGCTAATTTCTCTTTTGCTTCTGCTACGGTTAGGTATGGGAAATCTCCTTCAGGGACCTTTATGTCTATACCAAAAACTTCTTTTACCTTGTCTCCATATTTTGCTTTTACATCTGCGAGCATTTTCTTAAGCATTTCCTGTTCAAAATGACAGACATCTTTGTATGAATCGATATATGCCATCTCTACATCAAAGCTGGTATATTCTGTTAAGTGTCTTGTTGTGAATGATTTTTCTGCTCTGAATACTGGCCCCATATTGAAGACTCTTTCTAAGTCTGATGCCATTCCCATTTGTTTGTGGAACTGTGGAGATTGAGCTAGGTATGCTTTTCTGTCGAAGTATTTTACTTCGAATACGTTTGCACCTGATTCGCTTGCTGCACTGATTACTCTTGGTGCATTGATTTCTACACATCCGTTATCTACACAATATTGTCTGAATGATGCTCCCATTGTGGTAGCTACATCCATCATTAATTGGTTTCGTCTACTTCTTAGGTCTACCCATCTGTAGTCTAATCTTTTGTCTAATGCTGTTACATTGTCTACATGCTCCCCTTCGATTGCTATTGGTAATGGGGTTTGTGCTAGTGAGTCTATATTTAATGTTTTTATCCCTATTTCATATCCACATGCTACTTGTTTTGCTTCTTTTACTTCTCCTGTTATGTCTATTACTGATTCTGCTGTTAGGGTTTTTGCGGTTTTGAATAGGTCTTCGTCTCCAAACCATGCTACTGTTTGTACTATTCCTGATCTGTCTCTTACCATTATGAATATGATTTTGCCTTGATCTCTTATGGTATCTACTCTTCCTCTTATTCTAATTATTTGTCCTATGTGTTGTGCTAATTCCCCTATATGAGTTCTTTCTAGTAATTCCATGAGTATGGTTTGATTAAATAATCTATATGTGGAGATTATATCATAATTATATGGAGGGAGAGATACTAGAAAACG
>LBSF01000008.1 GCA_000991805.1 candidate division WS6 bacterium GW2011_GWC2_36_7
TTGAGAATATAATCAAGGATTCCCATTTGAAACCGTTCATGTTGTATTTACGATTTTCTCCAATCTTCTTGGTTATAATCGCCTGGATAGAGGTAGCGGGAATTTGAAGTAGATAGATAATTGCCATTGCGGCACTAAATAGGCCAAAAACAGAACTTTCTGTATATCTTGCAACAATGATATTAAAAACATAGTTCAATAGACCAATTAAACCACCCATTACACTTGTTAAGAGAAGATTCTTGATATATCCGAGATCTTTTGGCGTTTTCATCTTGGAAGTCTTAGTCAAAGTTAGATATAATAGAATACGATAAATTAACAAATTCTTCCATAATGACACTCTACATAATACTTGCACTAGTAGGAGGCGTACTCCTCGGAGTTGGTATCTTCTATTTCCTTAAAAAAGGACAAGGTGGTAATCAACAAGAAATTACAGATACGATTGAACAAAAGCTTACAGAACTACTTCCAGTGGTATTAAATCAAGCCAATGAGGATTTAGTAAGAATGGCGAATGAAAAACTATCATCTGAGACAAAACAGAATAGGGTGGATTTAGAGAATAAACGAGAAGAGATAACCAGATTAGTAAAGAATCTTGAGGAGTATGTTAAGACTACAGAAAAAGATAGAATTGATTCTTTTTCTTCATTAAGAACCTCTTTAGATGAAAGCAAAAAGATTACTGAACAGCTTTCTGTTAATACTGAAAGCCTAAAGAAGGTGCTTTCAAACAATCAGTTAAGAGGTCAATTTGGAGAACAAGTTGCAGATGATCTGTTAAAAATGGCAGGATTTGTAAGAGGCGTGGATTACGAATTTAATAAAGAGCAAGCTGGATCTGAAACTAGACCGGATTTCTGTGTATTCTTACCCGATGGTACGAGGATAAATATTGATTCGAAGTTCCCATACTCCAATCTTCAGAAGATGACAGAGACTGATGACAAAGAGATGAAGGAGAAGTTTAGAGTACAGTTTGAAAGGGATGTGAAGGACAAGATGAAGCAGGTTACAACCAGAGACTATATTAATCCAGAAGACAAAACTGTCGACTTTGTTATTCTTTTCATTCCAAATGAAATGATTTTTTCATATATCTATGAAAAAATGCCTGAGCTTTCTCAAGCCGCTATGGCAAGCAAGATTGTGTTCGCAGGGCCGTTCAGCTTCACTGCTATTTTGAGAATGGTAAAACAATCATACGAGAATTTCAGAGTACAAAAGAATATCTATAATATCATTGGCCATGTCAGAGCATTTGAAAAAGAGTTTACTAATTTCTCAGATTCTTTCTACAAGATTGGAGAGAAGATTGATGGATTACAAAAACAATATGATACTGTAAGTACAACGAGGTTTAATCAATTAGTAAGAAGGGTAGACAAGGTTAAACAAGAGGGGGAGATAGTTGGGGAAGATGAAATCCCTCAATTGGAAGTTAAATCAGTTGAAGATTAGGATTATATCCTTTTTCTTTAATGTATTTCATTGCATCAGTTTCTAGCTCTTCGCATGCTTTGCTCCAAGCAGTTTGTTTGTTATCCATTTCTTTGTACCATCTTTTTCGTCTCTTAATTTCTTCTAATGCTGCTATACATACAACTTCATCATCGGTTATGGCAAATCCTGCATTGCTAATACCCATATCTGTTGGAGACTGATATTCACTTTCCATTAGTTTTTTAACTACACTAAAGGCTTGAACATCTCGGTTGTAGTTTACAGCTGTTTTTCCATACGCCTGTTGGTAATATGTGTCTATGACATTTCTGTCTCCTATATCCGCTGTGGCGGCCTCATACGCTAGATTTACAGGATGCTCCAGAGGTAGATTCCATATTGGGAAGGTCTCATATTTTGCATAATCAGAGTTTAGTCCAAGTACCGCATCTTTGTAAACCATACCTAAGCAGGTAGAAAGTTTCCCACTGTTTGAGGCTGAACCAGTTACAATTACCAATTTGTTTTGTACAGGTATCAGGCTATCTTTTCCGAATCCTTCTGGACTTAAGATCTTCTCTGTATTATCAGGATATCCCTCAATGTAATATCTAAATGATATGTTTGGATTTCTAGAATAGATATATTTTACAGCAGTCATAAATTCTTGTTTCTTCTCTTCTTCAAACTTAATATTGTTTATACATATGTATGGAGTAACTCCAAATGTAGTTTGTAAGTCGTTTAAAATATTCAAAGAGGAATCGATATAGTTTTCTTTATGATTATTAAGTTGCCTGTTTGAGAGGATGTCGGCATAGTTCATACAGAAGATAATATCGGAAGGAGTATTTAAAGATTTCAAGATATCAATCTTTATCTTTGGATCAAAACCTGGAAGTACTCTTGCAGCATGAGGATCGTTGAAAAGTTTCCCACCAATTTCTAGATACAGATGTCCAGAAGAGATTTTGCTTACTCTTTTTAAAATCTCTTCTGTTTGTAATCGCTTGTAAAGCGCATTATCAAATCCTGTTTTTTTGAACACAGGGACATCATATGTATTCATTGTTTAAAACCGTTATTTTACAGCTACTGCAGGCTCCTTTTTACCCCAAGCTAAGATTCCAAGAAGGACATAACTAGCAACAGGTATCAATGAAAGTAGGCCCAACATTTTATCGTAGCCTCTCTTTTCACAGATCTTCATCAAAGCAATGATACTTAGTACTCCAACAACTACTGCGCCTACGCCAGGGATTAAAAGTAAAAGTAGTAAGACTGGATTTTGGTCTCCAAGTTGAAGTAAGAGGACCATATTAAGTATAGGGATCCATGCAAACCATGGATTCTCGTGATCCATTCTCTTTGCGATTTTCATCAATGCTAATGAACAATATATGTATGAGCCAAGTCCAACGACTATTGAGAATACTAACATTACACCACTAAAAAGCATTACACCTAAACCGGCTAATACACCAGCCTCAGCATCTGTATCGGAGAGATCATATGAGAAATCATAGTAACTATCATCGTATCCGTAGTCATAGCTATCATAATAGGAGGAATCATCTGTAGTAGATGTCACCGTATCTGTTTGTGCCAATACTGGAGTTGCTACCATAGTTAGAGGTAGTAAAAGCGCAAAAGAAAGGATAATTGAAGCAATTAGCTTTCGCATATTAAATAGGACTAAATTTATATTGATATATTGTTGCATAATCACTTCCCTAAGGTCAAATTGTAAATACTATGCATTATGTGCTAATTTATATATATGGAAACTGCTCAGTTTCAGATAATAGAAGGGAAGGTACCAGTATTGATTTCTGCACCACATGCGCGTTCTCATCGAAGACCTACACTTTTGGGCAAATATAAGCTTGGAGAACCATATACGGAGACTATCGTTAAAGAAGTCTCTCAAAGAGTTGGGAGTTTTGGTATATATCTTTCTGATGAATGTAATTATGATCCTAACTATCACAAGGAAAGGAAGAATGAATACAAACAAGCAGTCAAGGAGATTATTACTAAGAACAAGATAGAGAGATTTCTTGATATTCACGGACTTAGAGATAACCAGAGCTACGATATTGCCTTGTACTATCCTACAAAATTCCGAAAATCATTAGAATTAGCATATGAAATAGAAGATGCACTAAATCATGGATTATTAAATGGGATTAGTATAAGAATTTTCAGATTTCTTGATAATGGGCAGGAGACGTTGGGGGAATATGTGGCTGCTAAACTTAGAATTCCATCTGTGCAAATAGAGGTTTCAAGGTATATCCGAGATGATGATAGGTTAAGAGAAGCTTTCATAAGTAACTTCTCTACCTTAGTAGGTAAATATATATAAATATATTATCGGTTCATTAAGGATTTGTTTTGGGTCTTTGACTACTATTCTTTACTTTGTTATCCTAAATTATCACTAATTTTATAGTATCTCTATAATGCCTAACACACCAACAATTAAAGAATCGGTAACTAAGCAACCAATAACTCCTGTCGTTAATGAGGATAAAAAGAAAGCCATAGAAATGGCAGTATCTCAGATTGAAAAACAGTTTGGAAAAGGTTCAATCATGAGACTTGGAAGTCAAGAAAGAGTTCAAATTGAAACTATACCTACAGGAGCATTGTCACTTGATATTGCATTGGGTGGTGGTATCCCACAAGGAAGAATAGTTGAAATATATGGACCCGAATCTTCTGGTAAAACTACGTTAGCAATTCATATTCTTACCGAAGCACAGAGAAAAGGTGAAGCAGTTGCTTTCATTGATGCAGAACATGCATTTGATCCAATATATGCAAAAAATATTGGTTTAGATATTGATAACTTGTACATATCTCAACCAGATTTTGGAGAGCAAGCACTAGAAATATTAGAAACATTGGTTAGATCTGCAGCATTTGGAGTTATAGTTGTTGACTCAGTAGCTGCGCTTACACCAAGAGCAGAGATCGAGGGAGATATGGGAGATAGCCATATGGGATTACAAGCGAGATTGATGTCTCAGGCATTAAGAAAGATTACCGCGATATCTAGTAAGACTGGTACTACAATAATCTTCTTGAACCAGTTGAGAATGAAGATTGGTATTATGTTTGGAAATCCTGAAACTACCACAGGTGGTAATGCTTTGAAATTCTATGCTTCCATCAGAATGGATATTAGACAGAAGGAAAAGATTCTTAAGGATGGACAAGTAATTGGACACTCAAGAACAGTTAAAGTAGTCAAGAATAAGGTGGCTCCTCCATTTAAAGAAGCTTCTTTCAATATGATATATCCAATGGGTATAGATAAAGAAAGTAGTATTATTGATGCTGCAATAGATAAGGGTGTAATAGATAAAGCTGGTGCATGGCTTAAATATGGTACAGAGCAACTAGCGCAGGGGAAAGATGCAGCTGCTGAAGTTTTAAAAAAAGATACAAAATTAAGAGACAAGATTGTTAAGGAAGTCATTGCTAAAGCAAAATTGTAAATATGATTGTAACTTTGTTAGAGTCACAGAAGAAGGACCCATCAAGGGTTAATCTCTATGTAGATAGCAATTTCTTTTGTGGAATATCTGTTAATACAATTGTTAAATACAGTCTGTATGTAGGCAAAGAAATTACACAGGAAATATTAGATGACTTATTCTTTTCTGAACTTGAAAGCAGATTCTTTGATAGGGCAATGGGGTTCCTAGATAGATCTCCTAAGACAGAGCGACAGGTTAGAATTTATTTAAAAGACCTTTCCTTTAAGAAAAAAGGTAAGTGGTTTGAGAGCCTAGGTGGAGATATTCTTTCGAAAATCATCGAAAAAGTTGTTAGTAAACTCAACGAATACAAATATATTGATGATGAAAGATTTGCTGAACTTTTTGTATCTAGTAGAATGAAGAATAAACCTAGAGGAAAGGATGTGCTTCGAATGGAATTGCTTTCAAAAGGTGTCTCAAAGGATATTGCACTGAAAGTAATCAACCTCTTAGTGGAGGATGAAGCCTCTTTGCTGGTGGAGACATACAGAAAGAAGTATAAAGAAGAAAAGATAACGAAGAATGATAGAAAGAAGATAGATTTTCTTCGAAGAAAAGGTTTTAACTGGGATTTAATTGAACAATTCATTAACAATGAGTCTGGAAACTAAAAGCAACTGGAATATACCTGAAAAATTAAAGAAAGAGGATCTAGTTAAGTATCTGTTAAGTAAGAGAGATATTAAAAATGTTGAAGATTTTTTAAATCCTTCATTAGAAAATATCCCGAGCTGTGATAAACTCTTCAATGCTAAGAAAGCTGCAAAGAAGATATTGAAGCTTGTTAAGGCTGGTAAGAAAATCGCTATCCATGGGGACTATGATTCCGATGGGATCTGTGCGACGAGTTTACTTTGGAGTTTTCTTTACAGAGATCTTGCAAAACATCTGGATGTCAAAGTTGATGTTGTTCCATATATTCCAAGTAGAATAGATCAAGGCTATGGATTAACGGAATCGTCATTAAATGATGTAATTGCCCTTGGTGCAGATCTCTTAATATCTGTAGATTGTGGTGTAAGGGATAAGGTACTAATTAACAAATATGTAGAAGAGAAGAAATTAGACTTTGTAATAACTGATCACCACCAACCTCCAGAAGATATAGCTACTAATTTGAATTACATTTTAGTACATCAAATGTATCCTGGGAAAGAATATCCAGACAGAGAGATATGTGGAACCACAGTCGCATTCCTGCTGGTACAAGCCATCAAGGCAGAAGTCGGAATGGATACTGAGATAAATGAAAATACCAAAGGATTAGACCTTGTAGCACTCTCTACAGTTACTGATATGATGCCTCTCGTCGGTGTAAACCGTATATTTGTCACCCATGGCCTTAAACAATTGCAGAAGGGCACGAGATTAGGATTTAGGATGTTAGCTCTTAGAGCAGGTATCGAGCCAAAAGATACGGATACATATCATTTGGGATATGTCATTGGGCCAAGAATCAACGCTGCTGGAAGAATAGGCTCACCATTAGAAGCGGTAAAACTCTTAGTAAGTACAGATGAAAAGCAATGCCAAGAGATAGCAAATGATTTAAATGATGTTAACTTCTCAAGACAAAAGATGACATCAGATATATTGGAAAATGCCAAGATGAATATTGTCGAAACAGATAACCTCATATTTGTTTTAGGTAATGGCTGGCATGAAGGAATCATAGGGCTTGTTGCAGGTAAGTTGGGAGAAGAGTTCTACAAACCTGTATTGGTCGCAACCAATAACGAAGGGGTTATAAAGGGATCAGCAAGAAGCATCAAAGGGTTCAATATCACAAAAGCATTAGAGAAGTACGAGAAGTATCTTGAAAGATTTGGAGGCCATGAGCTTGCGGCAGGCTTTACAGCTAAATTAGAAACCATTGAAGAGTTTAGAACAGAGATAACGAACTATGCTAATGAAACTATCACCGAAGAAAATCTAACAAGAGATGTAAAAATAGATTTGAATTTAGATGCTGATGATGTCTCATATGCATTAATTAATAGTATGAAAGCGCTAGAACCATATGGATATGGTAATCCTAAGCCTTTGATATATTTAGAGGATTTAATTGTGGTAAAGAAATACATAATGGGAAAAGAAAAATCCCATATGAAGTTAATGGTTAAGGGAACTGGAGTTGAGTTATTAAACATTGTCCTGTTTAACTGTTTTGATGATACCGAGAAAGTTAATGAAAATGATTCAATAGATGTGATAGGGTATCCAAGTGTAAATGTGTGGAATGGAAATGAAACCATACAATTTCAAGCGAAAGAATGGAGAAAACATATCTCCTAAACTCCTAGAAGCCCTGATTTCTCAACAGTCTTCGGTGCCACCTGTTCTATCTTGTTTTGTACATTATCATAATCAATAGC
Source organism: candidate division WS6 bacterium GW2011_GWC2_36_7 (assembly GCA_000991805.1). GTDB lineage: Bacteria > Patescibacteriota > Dojkabacteria > SC72 > SC72 > UBA12078. The sequence goes on from LBSF01000008.1 coordinate 7,376, forward strand.
TGGGTAGTAGAAATCAAATTCACCCTTTGTATCATTGCTAAATATTACCTCTCCAGAGATTACATATACAGGTTGTAGGAATTTTTGCTCATTAGCAGATTCAAAATACGTAAGATTAACATACAAGATTGTGAATTTTTTAACTGATCGAGGAGTATAGTCAACCACGGTATCTCCCTTTATATCATTTAAATATACAAGGCTTCCTTCTCCCGCTTGTATCCTCTCAATTGCGATATTAGGATTGATTAACTCATATGTACCACATGCACTTTCTTGTATTGGCCAATATGTATAGTCCATTTGATATATAGATGAGAGATATTTCTCATTCTTGTCAGCAGCTACTCCAACATATACGGATATATTGCCACTATCGGTATCTAAGAAGGTAACAGCGGTATTAAAAGTATATATATCAATTCGTTCATCATTAATAATGGTCGATTCAGTATCAGGTTCCCCAAGATTCTTTTTAAAAGACTCGACCATAGTATTAGCGCCAACAGTATTCGAAGGGATAGTAATCATAGATTTGTTACGATTGAAATCCACTTTTACTAGCTCTGCTTCTGAAAGCGATCCAGCCTGACTAAAAGATCCGTCAGGATTTACGTTTATTAGTGTAGTGGTAGGTGTTCCATTAACATAGTCCGTTGTTGTAAACCCAATATTTCTTAGGAAATTTACAGCTATCGATTTTGCCTCTTGCTCACTTGGAGTAGTACCAGTAGCGGCCATTCTTCTAATATATGAAGTATTTGTCTTCATAGTGAAGTTAAGATTTTTAGAAAGCACGACTAACGTCCTATTAGCATCTGTCCACGAATAGCTCTCTGTTCCATTGCGAGTTATCTTTTCTGCGGTAAACCCAAGCTTGTTGGCTAAAATCTTTGCATCTGCCTGTGAGCTCAAGGATTGTATTGGATTCTCAAATTTGTAAACATTAATAATATTGGGGAGTGCATCAATCTTTCCAGAATCAGTTTGTAGTTCGAAATACATTCCAGAACCAGCAGAGAGTTGTAACGAAGGAATATCGAGTTTGTTGGACAAGAATTCGGTTTTAGTTTCAGTACATGCATAATTAGCAGAGATATACTGAGGTAAAACATTCTTACTTGCAGTGGAAGTAAGAATAATGACAACAATTAAAAATATACTAAGCATCACGAGAGCTATGACTCCAAATCTTTTTGTCCAGAATGCTGCTTCGGTTAATGTCATGGTATAATCTTACAACAGTTTAATATCGATCAACATTATATATTACCTTCAAAATAATGAGAACACCAGAGGAAAATATACAGTTAGCTAACATGCTTTTTCCTGAAGTAAAAGAAACGCCAGAGGATATAGAAAAGAAATATCCGAAGAGAGAATTAAAAAAAGGGGAGATGGTATTGAGATTTGCACCAAGTCCTACGGGATTCTTACATATTGGTAGTGTGTTTGTAAGCTTGATTGATCGAATTCTTACTAATCAAAAAGGTGGGACATTTATACTACGAATAGAAGATACGGATAAAACAAGAGAAGTTGAAGGTGGGATAAATATGATAGTCAAAGGGTTAGAAGGCTTCGGAATTAGCTTTGACGAAGGCATGACAGGTGATGATAAATCAAAAGGAGAATATGGACCATATCTACAAAGCAAAAGGTTAGATATCTACAAAGTATATGCAAAGGATATGATTGTTAATGGCAACGCATATCCATGCTTCATAACCGAAGAAGAATTAGGAGAAATCAGAAAGAAACAGGAAGAAATGGGTGTTCGAACTGGTTACTATGGTAATTGGGCTAAATGGAGAAATGCTTCGTTAGAAGAAATACAACAAAAGTTAAACAATGGTGAAAAGTTTGCAATTCGATTGTATTCAACTGGGAATATGGAAAACTCATTTAAGATGCAAGATTTGATAAAAGGTAATGTTACCTTGAGAGAAAATGATGTTGATACAATCTTACTTAAATCTGATGGATATCCTACATATCATTTTGCACATCCAATAGATGATACTTTAATGGGGATCACTCTTGTTACAAGGGCGGATGAATGGTTTGCTTCATTACCTTTACATGTTGAACTTTTTAAAAAGCTTGGTTTTGAGTTACCACAGTATTGTCATTTCTCACCATTACAAAAACTCGACAATGAAGGTAAGAGCAGAAGAAAATTAAGTAAACGAAAAGACCCTGAAGCGGACGTTCAGTATTACATTGATCATGGCTATCCAAAGGAGGGAGTGAAAGAGTATCTTCTCAATGTTGCCAACTCCAACTTCTATGATTGGAAAGTTCAAAACCCTGGGAAGATATCTACTGGATTTGTATTAAAACTAGAGAAATTTAATAAGTCAGGAGCGCTATTCGATATCGTTAAATTAGATGATATGTGTAAAGACTATATTGCAACCTTAACTGCACAGCAGGTGTACGACATGGCTTTAGAATGGGCTGAGGTATATAACAAGAATATAGCTGAATTACTAAAGAATAACCGAGAATATTGTATTAACATTTTCAATATTGAAAGAGAAGGGAACAAGATTAGGAAGGATTTGGTTAAGTTTGAAGATATCAGTACACAGTTAGATATCTTCTTTGATGAACTTTTAGAAAAAGAACCAGTAGACGATATCTCAGAGAAGGTTTCAAAAGAGAAACAGGTTGAAATTCTTAAGGAATATATCCAGGTATATGATACTAATGATGATCAAACTCAGTGGTTTGAAAAAGTTAAGGTATTGGCAAGTAAATTAGGATATGAGAAGGTAGGGGATGTGGCTATGGTTATTAGAGTAGCCCTAACACATAGGACAAAGAGCCCAGATCTATACCAGGTTATGAAGGTTATGGGTAAGGAAAAAGTAATGCAGAGATTGGAGAAATACATAGGGTAGGTGATATAATCATGGCTGTTATTGCCGGATCGTCTAATGGTAGGACGATTGCCTCTGGAGCAGTTAATCATAGTTCGAATCTATGTCCGGCAATTTCCTAGATATTCACATCCTCCTTGATAACCTATATAATAATAGTATGAGTAATATCGAAGATCTAAACAACGATATAGAAGATGTCACCCACTCTCAATTGGATCCCAAAAGTCCTGCGGAAATTATTCTTGCTCATGCAGAGCTAATTAAGAATAATTGGGAATTAATTCCTGGGATAAGGGAAGAACCAAAAGGGCCAGAGAACCTTATGATATACCAATTCCATGGTTATATTTATAATGAGAGTGGGGAAGGACTTTTTCCATCTGGTGTGGATATGAGTTTATGGGATATTCAAGAAAAACTGGTATTGATTGCTAACTCCGGTCAAAACATTACGATGCTAGGAAGTATTCGAAAAAGCGGATTAAAAACAGATGATTTCAACTTTAAAATACTGGAAGGAAATAGGCTAGCTCCTTACATAACAATTTCACGCTCTAGATCAAGTCAGGAATCTTTAGAAGATATACTTTATAATTGGGCAAAATTAAGTGATCCAGAAACTGGAAATATTAAAAAAGCTGAGCAGGAATATCTTAGATTAATAAGATATGCAGTTGATGGAAGGGGACAATCTTTATTTATTTGGGAAAAAAGAAAAAACAAAGCACTGAAAAACCCTTTGTTTTATCTAACTTTCCAGGCAATGCATTGGTATTTAATGAACTGTTATATCGATGAACCAAATAAAGAACTAATAGGTTGGTTAGATAAAAACACTGCGATATCTCCTAGAGTAAAACCAGAAGAGTAGTTCTATTAGGCTCTTGGAAGTACAAAATCTTCTGCACTATGATATTCTTTAACGGTTCCTTCAAAGTCTATTCCGAAGCATCTTTTAGTAGCAGTGTCTTCGAAAAGAATTACATCGTTATCGAAAATAACAGTTCTTAATTTTGAATCAGGAGTAACGTCATTAGAATTATTTTCTATCAAATAATCTCTTGCTATATTGTTTGCTGTATCAACAGATATTCCTTGGTCTTCGCTGTAAGCATTCGCTCCCAATGGGAGTTTAATGCCTAAACAACAAATATTTTCTCCAAAAACCTCAAAAAACCCATAGGTATATTGAGAGGATTCGAAAAGAATATACTTATTTCCTAAGACCACGCTTTCGCTAATTTCTGAAATTTGATTGCCCGAGTTAGCAGCTATTCGTTGTTCTCTCTCTCTCGCTTTTTCTTCCCATTCCGAAATAACTCTTCCTCTGAGGGTTGCAATAAAAGCTGGTTCAAATTTTGGATCTCTTGCATCGGACATAATGATTTTTTGTTACAACTTATTTAGTAGTACTTTGATTTCCTCGATTCCGTTTAGCCAAAATTCTTTTTTAGTAATATCTATTCCAATTCCTTTAAACAATTCTTTTGGTGATTGTGTAGAACCAGATTCTAAAAACCTCTTAACTAATACTATATTCTTTTTATCATCCTTTACCATCTTCTGTAAAGCTTTGGATATTAATAACCCACTAGCATATGAATATACATAGAAGAATCTTCTAAAATGACTTACATATATCCATCCGTTTCTCATACTCTCATCTTCAATGACAGCATCCCCCATATATGATTTCATATGCTTACAGAACAAATCAGATATATATTCCTTAGTTAAAAAGCCTTTCTCTCTAAAATCATGATGTAATTCTTTTTCAAAATTGTAAAAAGCTACCTGTCTAAAGATAGAAGCTGTATCATCGTGGATCTTTTTGTCTAATATAGCTTGTATTACTTTTTCATCTTTTGTATCTTTCAATACCTCGGTTAGTACGAAATCTTCAAAAAAAGTACTAGCCACTTCGGCAAGGGAAGTAGGATGTCCACAATTCAAGGCATTTTGTTTTTCATTGGAAAGTTCTGCGTGTATACCATGGCCACTTTCGTGAGCCAAAGTTAAGACAGATTCTAATTGATCTTTATGATTTAGAAGTATGTA
>LBSF01000009.1 GCA_000991805.1 candidate division WS6 bacterium GW2011_GWC2_36_7
AGCTCTAAGAGGTACAAAAGGTTCGAATATTCTCGATACTCTACAGCATCCTTGTTACTCAAATACTCAAGCTCTGATCTCGACAAAGCCTCAAACTTTCCCTCTGCTGTAGTTTTTTTATTCCAATATACAGGTATTTCTGCAAAAATTTTATCTAAATTCTCAATCTTCCAATCCCCATGTGTAAAACAGTAAGATTTTGTATTAACAGAATCGTAGAGATAGATTTGCGCCTTGTTTGCAGAGGTATTTTGACATATATAGTTCAATGTCTTACTACATATATCGGATAGCTCTTGTTCGAAGTTAAGCAATTTAATAAAGCCCTCCCCTTTATTCCTTAAAATCTGTTTTTCCGATAGAAAGATATTCGCAACTAAATCAACAATTATTTTAAAGATTAGAGCTAATAGGAAGGCAGCCATATAAAACAAGAATTTTGGAATTTGTAACTGCTCTATAAGTGGGAAAATAAATTCTAAGGAAACCACAAATACAATGGAGGGAATAATATACAATGACAAACTTCTTAGAATACCACGTATCACTGTCCCAAATCTCTGAAACCTCGTCTGTGTTAGACCATAAGATATTATGAGGTTTGCAATTGAAAAAACAACGGGACCGAACCAAATATATTCATAAATACCGAAATATGGAGCAATGATATTGGCAGGAAAAGAACCAACAACTGTTAATACATTACCAATTATTAGGTATTTCTGCTGTTCCTTCTCTATAAATGACAACTCTTTGTATCCCCTCAGCGTCTTGTAAACATTCACTGCGAAAACGATTGTTAGCCAAACAATCCAAACTAGGTAGACATTTCCTACGACTATAGAATTATTCCCTTCTAAAACAATTTCCCCAATAAAATTACTCGTAAAGAATATTTGATAAAGGAGGAAAAGAAATCCTCCACCTACAAATAAGGCGAATAATAAATTGATCTTTTTTCTTCGTAGATAATATGTAGAAAATATATAGTGAAATAACCCAATTAAGATTGATGACAAGTAGATTATCTCTGCCCAAAAATGGGCTGTACTTACAGTATCAGTTAATAGGAATGATACTGTAGAAAAAGCCCAAACCGGACCCGCGATTATTCCTAAAATTCCCAAAAAGAAATATGCCTTGTTCCTTGGTTCTTTAAGAAAGGTAACCAAAGGACCAATTAAGGAGGTAAACCCTAGAACTACGACAAACAAGTATAAAGTGTTATTCCATATCATTTTACTTTGGCAGTTTTAATTCAAAAAATCTCGTTAAACTAAACTTTCTAGCTCCTTCACCTTCATATGGTGGATAGTAAACACCCTCTATATTAAACTCTTTTTGTATATACTTCCCTGTCTTATCCAAAGGTTGAGCAATCTTAGGAGCCAATTTCTTAGTTATTGCTCCCGCTTTCTTGGCTCCCATAAGATATTCCCAGAAATTATTCCATCCGAGCTGTTTCCTAACTTCACCTAGAAGTTCATATTGCATAGTCGATGAAGGAGAGAAAAGCTGTTTAATAAGGAATATGTCTCCCTTTTTTACTAATTGGTATTCGTCATCGCCTTGTTTAGGTTCTTTTTTTCTTGAAAGAATTGCTTTGAACATACTTGGTGTCGAAAGATCTACCTGCATTCCAGGATCCAATGTACAATCTTGGAAGAGCCCACCTTTCTCTACTCTGTCTATCATTTCCCTTACTATTGCAAAGTGTGATTCTTGATCAAAATAATTAATACCATTGTCTGAATAGACAAAGTGATACTTCTCCTTGTTTTTCTGTATAGATTCCATAGCTGTTTCAAAATATATCGTCACACCATCAAAATCTTTTTCCTTCTGCCCACTATCCAAAACTATCCTTGTTGGAATACCCCGCAAGGTTAATAGTGTAGCAGCACAAACAACAGATTGGAGAGAATTATCCGCAGAATGAAGTTGGATCCTCTTTCCCGTTTCTTTTAATGCCTCATACATCAACGCGGTAGTGATACCTGCCCCAGTACATAGCTCTTTGACTTTGATTACTGGCTCTCCTGGAAAAGCTTCTTGAATGTAATCTCTCGCCCTAGGAGCCATAATTCTTTCTAATCGATATGATTCGTAGGCAAGAAGTTTATTCAAAATACCTTCAATATCGGATTCTTTCCAATGCCTTGATCTTTCACCATCCTTTTCAACTCCATTAGAAAAAAGCTTTGATGTTTCGTTAAGCAATTGAGGAATTACCTGCTCAGACATTATTTTAATTGTCGCAGGAGCAAAAACAAAAGGATTCTTTTGATTCATAGATTTCCATTCCTCATAGTTCTTATATTTTTCATGAACACTCATAAAGACAGGCACAAATTCATTTTGTGCCAACATTATTTCAGTATTTATCTTTTCGGGAATATTTATATACAAACCAAATTCATCTAGTCCTAACATTTTTAATTTCAAATCTTTTGGATCTTTAATATTAGAAAATGCCAAATCTTTTTGATCCAAAGCTATATTGGGTAAACTATTAGTTAAGGCGGATTGTTCTTCAGTATTATCATCTAATTTGGGCATCGCTACAGTTTCAATTGCTGGGACGTCTACAACTTCGGGAATTACTTTTTCAGTCACAACCGGTGCGTCTACAAACCCTTCTTGAGTAGATTGTAAATAGGGATTGGTTTGTGTTTCTGACTGTGCGTTTTCTTTCTCTAGCGAAGGATTTGTATCCATATTTGTTTGGGCAATATTATGTATATATGATAGCACAAAAACTCAATATGACTATATCCCCGCCTTTTCAAATATCTCTAACCATTTATCCTTGTTAGGTACATTAGTAGGCATAGGTAATAACCCATCCTCGACCCACTCACACTGTTTAAATGTAATCTTCCCAGCATACAATTGGTTATACAATCTAGGATTCTCTTCCAATTTCTTCTTAACTTTTCTAAAACCTCTGAAATATGCAACATCCTTAGAATAAATCCCCCTATCATGAGTATCACCCAATCCTCTCTTAACACGATATGTGACATCAAATGCAGAATACTTAGGTAAAACAGCTAAAAGAACATTGTAAAGCTCTCTAAATGAAAGATCCTCACCCAAATATATCGCCCATGCTAAAGCTGCTTTGTTCTTCAACCATTTCTCAGTAAGAAGACCCATACTATTCTCATTCCATGTAGCCAAACCCTCTTCAACATCTAGGTACTCAGGAAGATTCGCATTACTAAAAGCATCAAACCCACACATTAAACCATTATGAGCTCTCAAAGCATGAGTTCCAACTTCATGGATCAACGTCTTTCTTAATTTGAATTTGGTTCTCTCAATATTCTCATCAACAAGAATTTCCTTTCTCTTTACACCAATCTTCACTCCATTCTTAGCAATATTGATAGACTTATTCACTGTCCAGCCATCTAAACCCAACTCCTGGAATACAATATTGAAAACCTTAACAATATCATCGTAGTAGAGAATGTCACCCTTCTTGATTGTATCCTCATCTATTACATTGTAACTGTCTAACTTACCTCTAAGTACTCTAGCCGCATTTCTAAAAAGCTTGTCACTAGGTTTACCATACCTATGTACAGAAATATCCGTAATCTCTTCATTATTTCCAACGGAATGCATTAGGTCACTCGCCTCTTTCTTAGAATCTATCAATTGAAGGTAGAAATCCGAAATCCGAGGATCAACATCTACGATCTCTTTAACATTGGAAAGCTTCTTTAATATCTCTTTGTTATTGTTCTTAACAATCCTGTACTCAAATATTGGATTATATGTATCGCTATTAAAGAATTTCTTCTTCTCCGACTCTAAATTGATTGGTGTAAAAACCAATGCTGTAGGAATTCTTAATTCACTAAGCAGCTTTGTAACTTCATCCAGCTTTAACGTCTTCTTTTTTCTATTAAATATTTCCATGGGATATATTATATATGTAAAAGAAGATTAAAACTATCTTCTAAAGTCCCTGTTGAATGAGAACTTTCTAGAGCCCTCTTCGATGAGGTCTAAGGCAATACCAGTACCCTTTACTACACAAAACAATGGATCATCGGCAACATGTGCAGGAACACCAGTCGCACGAGAGAATAGCTTGTCGAGATTTCGAAGCATTGCTGTTCCACCACTCATAACCATACCACGGTCTATGATGTCCGCGGAGAGCTCAGGAGGCGTCTTTTCTAATACAGCTTGCACACTCTTAATGATACTTCTTAATGGCCATTCAACAGCTTTAGCTATATCATTTGAATTAACTACTACAGATTTAGGCATACCAGCACCAACGTCCCTTCCTCTTACTTCCATTTCTCTTGGATCTTTAACTTCTAATGCACTACCTATTTTAATCTTTATCTTTTCTGCCGTCTGTTCTCCAATTAACAATCCCTTCTTCTTACGCATATATGAGATTATTGCCTCATTTATAGCATCTCCCGCAACTCTTAGTGATTCATATTCCACAACTCCATCAAGGGATATAACTGCAACTTCAGTAGTACCACCACCCATATTTATAATCATATTTCCAGATGATGTATTTATTGGCATTTCTGCTCCTAATGCAGCTAACAATGGTTCTGGAAGTAAAGTGACATTTCTAGCACCAACGGCATTGGCAGCTTTAAGTACGGCTCTTTCCTCTACAGAAGTAATACCTGCAGGTACGCTAATGACCACATCTGGTTTGAAAAATCTACTCTTACCAAGAGCTTTATCAAAGAAATACCTTAGCAATGCTTCAGTTACTCGAGAATCAGCTATAACTCCATTACGAAGAGGTCTTTTAGCAACGATATTGTCAGGGGTTTTACCAATCATTTCCTTTGCTTCTAATCCAACCGCTATTACAGTGAAGTTATTAACATCTATAGCGACAACGGTAGGTTCAGTTAAAACAATACCCTCCCCTTGTACAAATACAACTGAGTTCGCTGTTCCTAGGTCTATACCTAATTTCTTTACAAACATAATAATTTCAAATTCATAATTAGAAACCCATAGCTGAGAGGATTTTTGCCTCAGTCTCTGATGCTACTTTTTGTGCGTTCTTTTCACCTTTCTCAAGAATATCAATGATAAATTGATCACCTTTCGCATCTATTTCTGCTCTTTTTGCTCGAATTGGTTTCAAAAATTCCTCAATTGCTTCAAATAACTTTGTTTTAACTTCAACATCACCAACTGTTCCTTTCTGGTATCGTTCCTTCAAGTCAGCAACTTCTTCTAAATTGGTATTAAAGTAATCGTGGTATATAAATACTGGATTTCCCTCAACTTTTCCAGGATCATTAGGATGAATTCTGTTAGGATCCGTATACATAGACATAATTTTCTTTTTTACAGTAGCGGTATCGTCTGTGAAATAGATTCCACCCGTTGATTTACCACTCTTCCCTTGTCCATCAAGACCAACAACAACGTCCCCAATCAAACCTTTAGGGATATTGAATACTTTGCCATATATAGAGTTAAATCTTATAGCCAAATCACTTGCGATTTCGACATTTGCTTCATTATCTTTTCCAACAGGAACTAAATCTGAATTCATTATTAAAATATCTGATGCCATCAATATTGGATATCCCATGAGACCATAGGTTAATTTGTATCCCAATCCTAGCTTCTCCTTCAACATGGGCTGTCTCTCTAGTTCTGGCATCTTTGTAAGCATGGACAGTATTACATGTAGTCTATATATCTGAGGGATTCTAGATTGTCTATAGAAAGTCACATATTCAGGATCTAATCCCAAACTAAGATAAGTCTTCATTAATCCTAAAGAGTTTTCCTTAATTTGAGACACGTTATCAAAATGCGTTGTTAAAGCATGATAATCCGCAATGAAAATGAATGTATCATAATCTTCTTGTCTCTCTATTCGATTTTTTAGGGTTCCAACATATGCAGCAATTGGAAATGTACTGCCTGTTGCTCTATCCCCAGTGAGTAATCTTTCTTTCATGTACAATATTCTAACAACTTAATCCCCATTATGCTATACTCTTGGCATGAAAACGTCTCCCAAGACCAAAGTTAAATCACATATTGGCTCTATTCTCTACCCCATATTATATACCCTAATCCTTTTCTTAGTCGCTTCTACCATATATTTCTATGCCAATGGATATAGATTAGACCTCTTCAAACAAGAAATAACTCAGACAGGAGTTGTCACTGTTGAAAGCTCCCCTTTTGGAGCGGACGTATATGTAGACCAAAAGCTAGTGGGTAGGACTCCTAAGAGTACAAGTTTGAAAATTGGAACATATCATATAACTGTTGAGAAAGAAGGATATTACAACTGGGAAAAAGACATTGAGATTGTTGAAGGTAAATCTACTCCAATATTCCCATGGCTAATTAAGAAAGATCCTAAGCATATCACCCTATGGACCTCCAATGGTGCTATTGAAAAATATTGGGTTAACAAAGAAGAAGATCACATTGTATTTTTAACCAAAGAAATACAGGGATACTCTCTTTGGGAATATACTCTCAATCCAGCGTTGTGGGATTTCTCTTCCAATCCTTCTGAAATATTGAAACTTGAGAGTAATAATATAGAGATAACCCTATCCCCTAGTGGTTTACAGGCCCTGCTAAAAGTCACCTCCGAAACTACAAGCCAGTACTATCTGCTTAATACACAAACACTTTCGCAACTCTCAGCCCTAAAAGCTCTAGATATTGACTCAACCAAGAAATACAAAATATCGTGGTCAAATGATAACAACTATTTAGTCCTAGATTCTACAAGTGGTATCTATTCATACGATTTAAAGCTGAATCAAACAAATACTTTAGTCGAGAAGCTGGTATCGCAAAAGTATATCTGGACCACTGATGAACAAGGCTTTTTCTACATTGTTGAACTATCAAAGGATCAAACCGACAATATATATACGTATAATCTGAAGCAGATGGACCTGCTTGGGAACAATACGACATACCTCATCAGCAATTTCTACTTCCGCTATTCAGATGAATATATCCTTCAATACAGAGAAGACGGATTTGTCTACTCCGAATTCTCTTCATCTCCAGAAAGTACATACTCTGCAGGCGATATTACAAACATAAGTGTCAACCAGAAAGCGCAAGGCGTATATATACAAACCTCACTAGCCACCTACTGGTTCAATATACAAACACAGAAGTTCATGATGCTATCTGCATATCCTGCAACATTCATTGAATTTAACGAAGACCATGAAAGATTGATATTTAAGGATGAAAATCAAATATCTGTCTTTACATTCGACAAAACCGAGGGAGATCACACAGTCAACATTGGTTCTAAGAAGATCAAGAATATTGCAGATATATCTAAAACCTCTAATCTTCACTGGCTTACAGACTCATTAGATATGACATACTTACAAGAAGGGGCAATATATATAACTGATGTAGATGGAGACAATAAAATACAAATTGCACAGCCAGATAACCTACTCACCTTCTTGATTAGAAATTCAAATAACACCCTACTCACCTTTACAAAGGATGAAGCAAACAAACTATCCATTACAGAGTTAGAAATTCACTAAAGCGCACCTGGCCGGAGTCGGACCGACAACCTACACGTTAGGAGTGTGTTGCTCTATCCAGATTGAGCTACAGGTGCTTATTTATACGCTAAGCTTAACACAAATATACCATATTTCCAATGCAAATTCACTTTTCTATAGGGTTATATATATAGCTTTTCCATGGTATAATCTACATTGCAATGAAACAAGAATATATAAAAATAAGGGGTGCAAGAGAGAATAACCTTCAGAATATATCGCTTGATATCCCTAAGAACAAATTAGTAGTCATAACCGGAGTCTCCGGTAGTGGAAAATCCTCCTTAGCTTTTGATACTCTGTATGCAGAAGGTCAAAGAAGATATGTAGAGTCTCTCTCGTCCTATGCAAGGCAGTTTCTAGGCGTAATGAAGAAACCAGATGTAGATTCAATAGAAGGACTCTCTCCAGCCATCTCAATCGATCAGAAGACCGCAGGATCGAATCCTAGGTCTACTGTCGGAACCATTACAGAAATATATAGTTACCTTCGATTACTGTATGGAAATATTGGCATCGCCCACTGTCCAAATTGTCATACACCAGTCGAAGCTCAAACCATACAAGAAATAACACAAAAAGTACTCAAACATCTCAAAGGTTCTACTAAGAAGTTCCAAGTGGTTTCACCATTGATCAAGAACCGTAAGGGCGAGTTTTCTTCACTGTTTGAGAAATTACTAGCACGAGGGTTTCTCAGAATAATCGTTGATGGCAATACATATATGCTTGATGATATTGAAAATATCAAGCTAGATGAATACAAAAAACACGATATTGATCTAGTAATAGACCGATTAGATGGTAAGAACGTAGAGCAAAAACGTCTTACAGACGCCATAGAGCTAGCTGTTGTTCAGTCTAAGGGTGAAGTTAAGGTGCTAATAGAAGACGAAGAGCCCCTATTCTTCTCTGAAAACAACACTTGCCCAACATGTGGCATATCATATCCCAAAATAGTACCAGCTAGCTTCTCTTTCAATGCTCCAGAGGGCGCATGCCCAAAGTGTGCAGGATTAGGAATACTTAAGGAATTAGATATAAACCTACTCTACAACCCGAATTTAACAATATCCGAGGGTGGAATCTTCCCATGGAGTAACAGAACAAGCAAAGACTCGTGGACATTGAAGATATTACAAAGTGTAGCTGTAGAACATCATTTTGATCTTAAGACGCAAATAAAGAATTACTCCCCGGAGATATTTGACCTCATATTCTACGGAAAAGGTGCTAAAGAGACATATACCATCCAATATACCAATAGATTTGGTAAAACTAAGATCTATGATGCTGAATATGAGGGTGTCATTAACGAATTAAATAGAAGATATAAAGAAACCTCTTCAGATTACTCGAGAATTGAAACTGAAAAGTACATGGTAGAAAGAGTTTGTGATGCATGTAATGGTAAAAGACTAAAGCCATATACACTTGCAGTAACTATAAATGAAAAGAATATCGACGAGATAACCAATACTCCAATCAATGAATTAATCTCTTTCTTTGGTTCAATAGAGCTAAAAGGCAACAAAGCAGAGATAGCTAAGCCAATTATCAAAGAAGTACTATCAAGATTGAACTTCCTAACCAATGTTGGATTAGACTATTTAACTCTTTCTAGAAAAGCTACCACTCTTTCAGGTGGAGAATCACAAAGAATACGACTAGCATCACAAATTGGTACTGGACTAACAGGAGTCCTTTATGTCCTTGACGAACCTTCAATTGGATTACACCAAAGAGATGTGTCAAAGTTGATAAAATCACTCGAAAACCTGCGAGATACCGGTAATTCTGTCATAGTGGTCGAACACGACGAAGAAACTATAAGATGTGCTGACTGGGTAGTCGATATAGGTCCTAATGCAGGCAAGCATGGTGGTAAGGTAGTAGCAGAAGGTACTATATATGATATCAAGCATAGCGGTTCTCTCACTGCTAAATATCTCAATAAAGAGCTCTCTGTCGGCCAAGACTTAAAGCGAAAGGTGATATCTGATAAGAAGGACAAACTAAAACTCACAGGACTCATTACTCACAACCTTAAGGATGTAAATCTAGAAATCCCGTTAAACCAATTCATTTGCATAACCGGTGTTTCTGGCAGCGGGAAGTCTTCATTGATAAACGATACACTCTATCCTGTACTGATGAATAAAGTTATGCATTCAAAACAACAGGAAGGATCATACAAATTGATTGAGGGAGTGGATAAAATTAATCAGATTATTGATATCGATCAATCGCCTATAGGTCGAACTCCGAGGTCAAATCCAGCAACTTACACGGGAGTCTTTACTGCAATTCGAGAGATATTTGCAAATACCAATGAGGCCAAAGCCAGAGGATATGGAACAAACAGATTTAGCTTCAATGTCAAAGGTGGAAGATGCGAGAAATGTCAGGGTGATGGCCAGATCAAGGTTGAAATGCAATTCTTACCAGATATGTACGTAACTTGCGATGCATGTAATGGGAAAAGATATAATGAAGAGGCATTGCAGGTAGATTATAAGGGAAAGAATATATCAGATGTCTTAAATATGACAGTAGAAGACGCATCAGAGTTCTTCAAGAACATTCCTTCTATATATAGAAAGCTTGCAGTACTGAATGAAGTTGGCCTTGGATACATACAATTAGGTCAATCAGCTCTCACTCTCTCAGGTGGAGAATCTCAAAGAATCAAATTAGCAAAGGAACTTTCTAAGATGTCTCGTGGTCATACCATGTATATATTGGACGAACCTACAACTGGGTTACATTATCATGATATTGATAAGCTACTTACCCTACTTAAGGGCTTAGTTGATAAAGGTCATACTGTTATGTGTGTGGAACATAACTTAGATATCATAAAGTTTGCAGATTGGATTGTGGATCTTGGTCCAGAGGGCGGAGACAAGGGTGGCTACATTGTAGCCGAGGGTACAGTCGAGGATGTAATGAAAAATCCTAAGAGTTGGACTGGAAAGTATCTTAAGGAATACTTACAGGATCACCATCTGGGTAGATAGGTGCAGGTAGTTTATCAAACGCTCTTTCAGTAGATGCTGTAATAGCAGCATAAAAGTCATTAGGGTCATCATCTACTAACACCAGATTTTCAAAACTCCAAGGAGCGCTGCCTTTCGCTTTTATTATCGGGTTTCCAGTTCTTTCAGAAATAAATGCTAACATCCCCGCAGGATCATCTGTGACAAAATTCCATACATCTGGAGATTTATATAAGCTATTAGGATCGTCACACCCACAAAATCCTCCTCTCGTTATAATCTCCCAACATCTATATTCCCTTGGTACTCCTCTTCTAACTTGGAAATATACTATATTCTTACCATTTCCATATGAGCCCTCTACAGCAACGCTAATATCATTAATATCTTCCAATCCATCAAAATCTTTCTTTTTTGAAAAGTCATCTCTAGTTGCATGATAAAGAAAAGCCACTGGATGATTTTTCTGCCATTCGAAAACACATTCTAGCACAGGGTTTATAGCATTCTCAAACGTATTCTCCTCCAAGTCAAGATTCCCGCAGGAAGTAAATCCTACGATATTTCTTATAGAATTGATGCTTAAAGCCAAGTGTAAAGCTTCTATCGATGGAGCATTGTTAATGATAGGATCTTTTTTATCCATTTCTAATCCTTTTATATATTACTTTGGGACAGTAATTACCTATAATATAGTCCAATTAAGAGTATTTGTAAATATAAGAGAAAAATATTTCAACAAAATATCCAGAGAATTTAGAATGGTGAAACTTTCCACCCCATTTTAGGCCTAAAATACTACGGGCCTACGAGAGGGCATAGGTGTAAATAATGAGTACATCAGAGACAGATGCTTATTCCAAAACAAATAGTTCGCTTAATCTCCACTTCGAGGGATTTTTACAACATATCATCAGCATGGTCAATTTGAACAGTTTGAAGGTTTAAGAAAATAGTGAATTTCACTTCGTTTCACCTAGTAAGATTGCGCTATATACCAAGCTTCTTTAGAATCCTTTCCACAATAAATACACTTCCCGGAGACATCATCTTGAGCGATACATCTAGTCGTAGCCTTGGTTTCTACCTTAATACTCTCTTCGCATTTAGGATCACCACACCAGTGTACTTTTGCATATCCTTTCTCACCCTTCATCATCGATTTAAGCTCGTCATATGACTCAACCGTATGTGTATTATTCCTAATTATTGACTGCGATCTGTTTAGCAAACTGTTCTGAATCTCATTTAGAAGATTCTTTGTATATTCTAATACCTGAGAGCGTTCCACGAACATTTTCTCGCTTGTATCTCTTCTTACCATAGTTACTCCGCCATTTTGAATATCTCTTTCCCCTATTTCCATTCTTACAGGCACACCCTTTTTCTCCCATTCATTGAATTTGTAACCTGGAGAT